>PKCT01000076.1 GCA_002862325.1 Phycisphaerae bacterium | reverse complement strand
CGGTTTCTTCGATCCGAAGGAAGCAGTGGCCCGGAAGCTCGAGGCGAAGGCGGCGGCGCTGGGCGTGAGCATTACGCAGACATACAGCCTCGAGTACGAGGAGCAGCGGCGGCAGCAGTTGGAGTCGCTCTTTCACCGGACGCGCGAAGACGAGAAGTCGGAGAACCAACTGAAGGAGGAGCTCAAAGCCGTTGAAAGTGACCTGCGGAAGTTGAAGAAGGCCATCGCCGCCGCCCAGTTCTTCGCCGTCGAGCCGGACTTGGTGAACAGTTCGTTGTAGTAGCGGGAGAACAGATCCTGCATCACGGCCGCCCGGACGTCGCCGAGAGGACCGGGCGCGGGCGGATTGTCGGGCGCGTCGGCGAGCGCGACCACATCGTAGGTCGTCGCGTCGTCGGCGATGCTTTCTCTCAACTGAATGCAGAAGGTGCGAATGCCGCCTTCCCAGTTGTAGAAGCCGGCCTTGGTGCGTCCGCTGTGATTCTTGAACGCCCAGTCGACCGTACGACCGGGGTTGGTGTTCAGGTAGTCCAGTTCGAGCGTGTCGCCGACCATGACGTCGCTGTGGGCGGTCAACGCCGATGCCGCGATCGTGAATGCGGCGATCGGCACAACGACAGTCATCTCTCTTCTATTCTGATTCATCTTGTTCGACTCTCCATGAGGAGCGGACATCCGCTCGAGTGGCCCCCAGGCGACAGATCGCACGCCGAATACTGTCGCTATCGGACGGTAGAGTAAAGCATCGAGAGGAGTCTGCCTGCCTTTTCACGCCTGATTTGGCGATTTTATCGTAATCGAAGCGCGATGACCCTCTGCGTTCGCCTGAACAGGCTCTGGGGACGCCCTTCGCTGTGAGGCGCAGCCCGTTCGTACCAGACGAGGCTGGCGTGTCATCTCCTCGGCAGCACTCATGTCCTCCCCGCGGAGCTTGCGTCGAGGCGTCGACCGTGACGGGCCAACGCCGCGCCGACCAGACGTTCCGTGAACGCGACGTGTCCGCCCGGATCGAGTTTGAGGCAGAGATCGGCGCTGCCGGGATCGGTCTCGGGGTAGTACACGCCGCAGTTGGGGTTGATCTCGAGCATTTGGATTCGACCGTCCCGGTCGATCCTCATGTCGCAGCGGGCGAAGCTCGCGGCGCCGATGGCCAGGAAGAAGGCGGCGGATTCCCTGCGGAGTCGGCGAGCGAGCTCGGGATCGGCGACGGGGACCGTTTCCAGTCGGTCGTACTCGACCCACTTCATGTCCGCGTGCTTGAACGACTCTCCCTTCGGGAAGGCGTACTGGACCGGCATGTAGGTCCAGGGATTCGCGGAGTCTTCGGGATTCTCCGAGACGAGCACGGTGCACTCGATGCCCTCGACGAACTCCTCGACCAGGGCGGCGCCATGCCGTCTCAGGATCTTCTTCGCCTGGATCTCGAGGCCGGCCGGCGTGCGCACCCGGCTTCGTCGGCTGAGGTCCACGCTCGCGTAGCTGCTGTGGTGCTTGACGAAGAGCGGGAACCGGAGCGTCGCCGCCGCCCGTGCGATGTCGGCCTCGCATTCCACCATCACGTAGTTCGGGCTGGATACCCCGACGCGGCGGCACGCCTCCTTCATCTGGATCCGGGTCGGTTCGTAACACGTCGAGATCGCACCGACGAACGGTACGCAACGCCGCTCGAGGGTCTCGACGACCTCGATGCCGGGAAGATCCTGGTCGGCCGCGCCGTCGCACAGGTTGAAGAAGAGGTCGAAGCCGGCGTCGACCAGTTCATCGACCCGGCCCGGCGAACTCGCCTTGTCCACGAGCGTCTCCACCGTCCAGTCGTGATCCAGAAGGAAGGGACGCGGATCGCACGGCCAATCGTCCTCCGGGAACGGATCGGCGTCGAGGTCCTGGGTGGTCAGCAGGCAGATTCGCACAAAGGCTCCGAGGTGACGCCGGATCCTACCGTTCCGCGGGCGGCTCGGCACCGGAGGCCGAATCCAACAGCCGCGCGAACATCGCGCGACCGGCGGTGAGGTCTTCGACTGCCAGGTCGGCGCCGGCCGCCCGAAGCACCTCCGCCGAGTGGATGCCGGTCGCCACGCCGACGGCGATGGCGCCTCCGGCGTGTGCGCACTCGATGTCCCGAGGGGTGTCGCCGACGACCAGAATCCGGTTCGGCACCGCGCCGTGAGCATCATGGAAGGCACGTCGTGCGATCGGCACGAGATCGTTTCGATGATCGCCGTCGTCCGCGAAGGCGTTGCATCGAAATCGATTGGGATCGATTCCCGCGTGGCGGATCTTCAGCCGGCCCGTCTCCGCCCAGTTGCCGGTGAGGAGTCCGAGCTCGACCTCGGAACGCGACTCGAGCATCTCGAGGCATTCGAGTGCGCCGATGCACGGCTGGAACCCACCGGCATCGCGTGCGATCGCCTCGAGTTCCGCCGCGTAGCGGTTCCTGAACGTCGCCTCGTACTCGCGGGGATCGACGTCGGTCAGGTGACGGCGGACCGCGTCGGCGTAGTTCTCCGAGTCGAGTCGCCCGTGCACCGGCACGTTCCCGAAGCTGAACGGGGTTCCGAACACCGTCTTCGCCGCGCGTGCATACGCGACCACGCCCGCATCCTGGGTATCCAGGAGCGTCCCGTCGATGTCGAAGAGCACCAGGTCGGTCGGGGTCATGCCCGTGGAGCGTACAGGGATCGGCGAGCAGGCAACGAGCCCCGCCGGATCGGACCGGGCCAGGGCTCGTGAGTGGTTCGTCCATCGCTCGGTCAGCGTCGTTCAACCAGACCCACGTCGAGCAGCACCGGAATGCTTCCGATGCCGGTTGCGACGTTGTCCAAAGGAAGCATGCGGAGCGGGACCTGGTCTCGGAAGCTCTGATTCGCGAGGAGATCTACGGACGTGTTCATAGGTATCACGGAAATTTGGAGTTGCCGATCCGCGTTGTTGGATTATGCTCGATCGGAAAAAGTCTCTCTTTCACGTACGGATCGGTGCCGAGCCACCTCTTCACCGAGGCTCGGGACCTCTACGTCGAGGCCGGGGCCATGTTCAGCATGACATGGAGCGACGATTGATGCGACACGCGAAGATTCCGGGCACGTTCGAGACACGAGGTGCGCTCTGCGCCATCCTCGTCTCCATCCTCTTCGTGGCAGGCTGCCACCATCCGGTCATGAGCCGACCCGCGATCGTCGGGGCGAGTGCCTCCAGCGGGGTGGGGGCGGAGATTCCATCACCAGATCCGGAGGACTCCTCGGACACCATCTCCGTCGACCTGGAGGCGTCCTACGACACCGTCGTCCTGGCCAGCCATCGGCGGCCCCTGAACTTCTCGTCGGGTTTCCACTTCCGCGACCCCACCGAGAGCACTCGTCGACAACTCCAGCGGGCGATGGACACCGACCCCAGCTGCCTCATCGCGATCGACCTCCTCTTCTGGTCGGCCCACCTGCCGGTCGACGAGGACGCCCTGGGCACCGAAGAGGAATCGCGCCGGCGGCACGCCTCGCTCGAGGAGGTGCTCGGGCAGCTGGAGGCGATCGAGATCCCGATGGTGCTCGGCTACATCCCGCCGATCGACCCCGACCTGATCGAGTTCGTCGATGTCGACCGGGTGCCGTCCCGGGAACTGCTCGACGATCTCAACGCCCGGGTCGAGCAGTGGGCCGCCGGGCACCCCAACGTCGTCCTGATCGATTTCGGTCGCTTCATCGATTCGGTCTACGCCGAGGACGCCGCCACCATCGCGGGCAACCGGTTCGACGGCGTCCAGATGCGCGGCCTCATGAACGAGGACAACCTCCACCCGACCGCGAAGGGGCTGGTGGTCCTCATGCAGATCGCCTGCGCCGAGCTCGAGGCCCGAGGCCTCATCGGACCGGAGGACTGGCAGTCGCGAACCGACCTGGCGATGGAGGCCCTGCCCGGGAAGGCCGAGATCGCGGCCTCCCGCGACTTCGGATTCCTGGGCCTGCTCGAACTGGAACGAGCCCAGAAGCGCTTCGACGCCGCCATCGATGACGGCGATTGCGACGAGGCGTTCCGGATCATCGACGACCTGAACGTGCAGCTCGCGTCGCTCGCCGAGGAACCCGAGCACTGGTTGGACATAAGCCTGACGTACACGATCAAGATGATTCGAGGCGCGCCCGACTGCTCGAACCAGATCATCGACACCATGAATCGCCAGGTGGAGCGGCTCACCCCCGCGGTGGCGGTGCAGGAGCCGAACCCATGGAAGTTCACGCTGTGGATGGAGGCCATGAAGCTTCTCGGCCGGGAGTCCGAAACCTACGAACGATTGATCCGGATTCGTCAGGAGTGCGATGGATACCCAGAACCCTTCGAGGCGATGGCCTGGTCGATCCTGGCGAACCGGAACTCGTGGGAGGATCATGGCAACCTGATCCTCGACCTCTTTCCCGAGGATGAGATCACCGCCCGTTTCGACGAGCAGTGTCGCGGATCCGACCAGGTGTCCTGGACGTTCTCAGAGAACGAGACGCTCTGGAACCCGATTTCGGAGGAGTCGCTTGAGTTCAAGATCCTCTCCTGGCAGGACAGCAAGGCCAGCCATGAGGAGATGGGGCTCTCCCACCTGTTCACCTGGCCCCGGCCCACCCGCGACGAAGTGGAGTGGACCCCGAAGGCCAAACAGGCATCCCGATATCTCAACCGCATGGCCTGGGTCGCCCTGGACCTGATCAAGCTCGACCGGATCGACCTCGCCCGCGACCTGATTCGCCTCGCAGAGGCACGGGTCGGTCCAGGCTTCTACGACCAGTGGCAGGACCAGGTCGGACAGCCCGAGCGCCTGAGACCGCACCCGAGGCACCTGACGACCGCGAACTGGGCTCCACCTCGCGAGGAGATCGACACCTGGGATCCACGCGCCGAACGCACGGCCGTGGTCGAGGAGATCGAATGAACTGATGGGGTGCGGGAGCAGACGCCGCCGGACTCAGGAGGCTTCGATGCGAGGCTTGGTGCCGGTCGTCTCGATGGTTGGGGTGTTCACGGAACCCGGCTCCATCTCGCCATTGAGCACCGCGCGGATTCGCCGGGCGATCGAGACCGGATCGAGTCCGACCTCGGCCAGCTGCTCGCCACGCCCACCCTGGTACACCCAGCCGTCGGGCATGCCGCAGACCGTGATCAATCTGGAGTCCAGCCCCAGTCGATTCGCCGCCTCGAGCACCTGGGTCCCGAAGCCGCCCTTGATCGAGTGATCCTCGATGGTGAAGACGCGGACGCCGGCTCCAAGCAGTTCCTGCAGCAGGGCATCGTCGACGGGCTTGGCGAAGCGCGGGTCGTAGACGCTGACCGCGTACTCGTCACCGAGCTCGTCCTTGACCTCCATGCCGGTGATCGCCATCACGCCGTATCCGAGGATCGCCACGTCGGGCTTCTCGACGGTGCAGAGGGGGCGGGCCTTGCCGAGCTCGAAGCGAGGGCACGGCTCCTCGGCGAATCGCTCGCTCACGTTGTCGCGGGGGTAGCGGATCGCGGAGAGGCCGGCGTCGTAGTCGGCCATGAAGTCGAGTCCGGCGATGAGCGACGGCTCGTCCATTGCGGCGCAGATCACGGCATCGGGTAGGGCGGACAGGATCGAGATGTCGCAGAACCCGTGGTGAACCGCGCCGTCTCCACCGACGAAACCGGCCCGGTCCAGGCAGAGCCGGACCGCCAGCCCCTGGAGTGAGACCTCCTGGAACGCCTGGTCGAAGGCCCGCTGGACGAAGGTCGAATAGACCGCGAAGAACGGCTTCCAGCCGGTCTTGGCGAGTCCCGCCATCATGTCCATGGCGTGACTCTCGCAGATGCCCGTGTCCCAGGTCCGATCGGGGAACTCCGGCATGACCTTGGAGATCCCGGTGCCGTCGGGCATCGCCGCGGTGGCGGCCACGACCTTGCGGTCCCGCTTCATGAGATTCAACATCGCGTCGCCGAAGGCGGAGGTGAAGGAGCGGCCGGACTTCTTGATCTCGACCCGGCATCCTTCGGTCACCAGGTCCTTCTCCTCGCCACCGGTATCGGGGCTGGTATCGGGGCCGGCCGCCGCCACGTCGCGGTCGACGACCTCGAACGCCCCCGGGGAATGGAAGCGGGTCGCGTCGCCTTCGGCGAAGCTGTAGCCCTTGCCCTTGACCGTCTTGACGTGCAGGACCATCGGACGATCGAAGTGGGCCGCCTCGTTGAGGAACTCGATCAGGGTCGGAATGTCGTGTCCGTCGATGGGGCCGACCGTGACCAGGTTGAACTTCTCGAACCAGGCGTCCTCGGAGATCATCGCCTTGCTCATCTCACCCATCCGGTGATAGAGCTCGGACAGCGTTCCGCCGCCGGGGATGTGTCGGGCGATCTCCTTCGCGGCCTTCTTGAAGCCTCCGTAGGAATGGCTCAACCGCACCCGATCGAAGTAGGCGGCCACGGCGCCCTGCGGCTTCGCGATGGACATGCCGTTGTCGTTGAGGACCACCAGGAACTGACGGCCGAGGGTCCCGGCGTTGTTGAGGCCCTCCATCGCAAGCCCGTTGACGATCGAGGCGTCGCCGATCAGCGCGACGGCGCGGCGCCCGTCGGCGTTCTCCGGCGCCCATCCCTGGCCGTTGAGCGTGTCGCCCCGGGCCATGCCCACCGCGGTGGAGATGCCGGTGCCGGCGTGGCCCACGGAGAAGAGGTCGTAGTCGCTTTCGCGCGGTTCGGGGAAACCGGACATGCCCTGGCGAGTCCGAAGGCCGTCCAGCATCGGCAGTCGGCCGGTGAGAAGCTTGTGGGGGTAGCACTGGTGACCGACGTCGAACAACAGGCGGTCGTGCCCGAAGTCGAAGACGTAGTGCATCGCGATCGAGAGTTCGACCACGCCGAGATTCGGCGCGAGGTGGCCTCCGCTCCGTCGGACCTGGTTGCAGATTGCGAAGCGCATCTCCGACGCGAGCTTGGGCAGCTGGTCGATCGGCAGAGCCTTGAGGTCGCGTGGTGACCGAATCCCGGAGAGGAGTTCGAGTTCCATGATCAGAGCTTCCAGATCCAGAGGACGGGGAGAACCGTGCCGTACCCTGAAAACGGGGCCGGCTGGATCTCCAAAGTCTATCCGAACGGCGTTGCAATGGGGTTCGAAGTGCTTCCAGTCCGGTTTCAATGCGTCCGTCGAGCCAGGTGGTGAACGAGCTCGCGAAGGGGGGTCGCACGGTCGTCGAGGGCGGCGAGATCGTCCATCGCCTCGTGCTCCAGGCGTTCGATCTCGCGTTGGCTGGCTTCGAGCCCGATGAGTGATGGAAACGTGAGTTTTCCGGCTTCTCGGTCTTTCCCCGGCGTCTTGCCGAGTTCCTCCACCGTCCGGGTCTCGTCGAGGACGTCGTCGACGACCTGGAACATGAGGCCGATCGCATCGCCGAACCGATCGAGCCGGTCCATGGGAGCCCCGGCCGCCAACGCGCCCACTCGACAGGAGGCCTTGATGAGCGCGCCGGTCTTGAGGCGATGGATCAGGCGAAGACGATCGATGGGTTCCACGACCTCGGCGGGAAAGCCGCCGTCGGTATCGAGTACCTGTCCCACGATCATCTCGCGCGTCGCTTCCGCGACGACCGCGGCGGTCCGGCCGCTGGATTCTCCCGCTCTTGCGGTGACCTCGATCGAGAGCGTCTGCAGGGCGTCGCCGGCGAGGATCGCCAGGGACTCGCCGAAGGCACGGTGGACCGTCGGGCGTCCACGACGGACGTCGTCGTCGTCGAGGGCGGGGAGATCGTCGTGGACGAGACTGAACGCATGGACGCATTCGACGGCGCACGCACCCGGCATGGCCGCATCCAGCGTGCCTCCGAGCGCGAGGCAGGCGCGGGCGGCGATCATGGGGCGGATCCGCTTCCCTCCGTTCAGCAGTGCGTATCGAACGGCGCGGTCGAGCTCGGGCGCCACATCGAGGCCCTTGACCGAAGATTCGAGCGAGGATTCGATCCGGTCGCGGATCGAATCGTCACTGGGGAGGGGCGACCTGCTGTCGTCGGAGGCCGGTCGAGCGTCCGGACTGGTGTTCGGCGTGGTGTGCATGTAGGACATGCTACCGCTGTGGGAACCCAGAGAGCGAGGTATCATCCGTGCCGTGAATCCCCTCGAATCAATGTTGCATTTCATCGAACGCGGCGGCTTCGTCATGTGGCCGCTGCTCGCCATGAGCGTGGTCGCGCTCTCGGTCACGATCGAACGGGCGTCGTTCTGGTTTCAGATCGATTCCAAACGCGGCCGCAAGCGCTTCGATCGGCTCGCCGGCGCCGTTCGTACCGACCAGCCTGGCCGGCTGTCGGGGTACCTGGACGAGGACGGCTCTCCATACGCGGATCTGGCCAGATCACTGCCGGTCGATCGAGGTCCCCTCGATGAGACCGAGGCGGCACTGGCCGCCGAGTCCGTGCGGCCCCGCCTGGAACGGGGCCTCCTGGTGCTCTCGACCATCATCACCGCCGCGCCGATGCTCGGGATTCTCGGCACGGTGGTCGGTATCATTCAGAGCTTCGAGCTTCTCGGAGGGGATGCCACGATCACCGATCCCAGCCAGGTCTCCGGGGGGATCGCCGAGGCGTTGATCTCGACCGCGACGGGACTGGTGGTCGCGCTTCTTGCCCTCTTCCCCTACATGCTCTTTCGGAGTCGGCAGGACCGAGCCCTCGGAAGATTGGAAGTGCTCGGCGGACTGTTGATCGCCGCATCTCGACGAAAGGACGTCGCATGAATCCTGACTCGCCAGAATTCGAGCTCCGTCCGGTGGATTCGAGTCTCGCGGGACCGTTCGAGGTGGACGCGAAGGTCCGAGTGCGGATCGGGCGCGACCCGGGATGCGACGTCGTGCTGCCCTACCCGACCGTCTCTCGCCGTCACGCCGAGCTCTTCCAGGAGCAGGGCGTCTGGTACGTCGCCGACGGTGGGAGTCGTCATGGCACCACCGTCAACGGCATGGCGATCGAGACCGGCCAGCCCTACCGGGTCCAGCCTCGCGACCGGATCGGTTTTCCGCGGCAGGAATATCGACTGCATGAGATCGGCACCACCGATGGGGATGACGTGGGTGCCACCATCGTCGCCCTCGCCGGCGACGGAGGATCGATCAACGAGATCGAGGCCGTCTCGCAGGATGAGCTCACTGAGATCGCGGCCAAGCGGCTCGATCTCCTGCTAGAGGGTGCGAAGGGGCTCGGCGAGGCGGTGGATCAGGCGGAACTCATCGAGCATCTCCTCGATCTCCTGGAGTCCGGAACGGGCTTCGGTCGGTTCGCGGTGCTCCGGCCCATCGGCGGCGATGATCGAATCGAGGTCTTGTCGGTCCGACCACCCGCGATCGCGGACGACCGGCCGTTCAGCCGGACGCTCGTCTCCTCGGCGATGTCAGGCGGCGTGGTCAGGCTGGCCGAGGACGAGGACATCAGCCACGCCCACAGCATCGTCACCTCCGGCGTGCAGTCCGCGGTCGCCGTTCCGCTCGCGGTCGATGGCGAGGTCCAGCTCATCGTCTATCTGGACGCGACCCGCGACGCCGCGGACGCGGACGAGGACACGGCGTTCTGTGCCGCGGTCACCAGACTCGCGGGGTTGTCCTTCGCCAACCTGCAACGGCAGGAGCTGGCTCGGCGACAGGAGGCTTTGGAGCGCGAGATCAAGGCCGCGCGAGGCGTTCAGGAGCGCATGCTGCCAGACGAGACCGCGGAGGTCGGCGTCTATCGCTACGCGATGCGGGCGCTGCCGGGGACGGTGGTGGCCGGCGATCTCTTCGGGACGCTCGAAGTCTCCGAAGGACGGACCGCCTTCTATCTGGGCGACGTCGCCGGGAAGGGGGCGGCCGCGGGGATGCTGATGGCATTGGGCCAGGCGGCACTCGAAGCTCACCTGGACGACGGTCTCTCGCTCGCGACCGCGGTCGACAAGGTCAACGACGCGATCGCATCGAGATCCTCGATGGGGGAGTTCCTGACGCTCTTCGCCGTGACCTGCGATCCCCAGGAGCAGACCCTGTGTTCGGTCGATGCGGGGCACGGCTACGCGTTCCTGCTCCGAGACGGGAGCTGGACCATGCTCGAGTCGGATGGGGGCCCGCCGATCGGGGCCGTTCCCGGCATCGAATTCGGCATGACCGATCATCAATTCAAGCCGGGTGAACGCCTGGTCCTGATGTCCGACGGCGTCATCGAGGAGACGGCGGCTTCGAGCGACGATCAGTTCGGCGTCGAACGCACGCTCGAGATCCTGGGGGCGAGCGGGGACCCCGAGACCGACGTGACCCGCCTCGTGGAGGCGTTGGTCGAATACGCGGGACGGGACAAGTTCGCCGACGACGTGACGGTGGCGTCGATCGAATTCACGCGGACGTCCTCTGACACCTAGCCTGACGGCCGAAGCAGGGGACCACCCCGGTTCGGCAGCGTCGCCGGCGTCAAGACGATCGCTCCGGCGGTCGTTCAGTCGCCGTGGCTGAACTCTCTGGGTATTTGCCGGCCGAGGTTCGCGGCATTGGTCCACAGTCGCATGTCGAGCAGCTCGCCGACGCCCACACCCTGGGTATTGCCATCGAAGAAGAGCGAGGACATGAGCGGACCGCCGCGACGGTAGGGCACGGATTCGGCGGTGAACACCTCGATCCGGACGCCGCTCGACTGGCCGAGCATCATGCTCCCGGGCGCGAAGATGCTCTTGCCGCCCGAGGCGGGCATGCGCGCACCGGAGCCGGAGATCCTCGTCCCCCAGATCTGCTGACTCCCGAGGCGTGGAGGACAGATCCACGCGCTCCCCGGTTCGAACTCGCGGCTTTCGGTGTAGACGCCGGGCTGGCGCGCCGTCGACGTTCCGAAGATCAGAAGCTGATCTCCCGCGATCGCCCGTCCGACCGATCTCACCACGAGCTTGCCCGTCACCTCGACGGAGCCCTCCGTTCCATCCTCGTTCGTCGAGGACTGGAACCAGGTGCTGTTGGAGAATCGCAGACCTCCCTGACCGGTGTCGTCGAGATCCCACCAGCCGCCGACGTAGTAGGCGTTGTAGCCGAACCACGGTTGGTCCGCGAGCTCCTTCGTCGGGCCTGACACGATCGTGTCGTCGCCGCTCTTGGGGATGTCATCGAGCTGTTCTCGATCATCCCGATAGCCCAGCATGGACTCGTAGTTCCAGTCGATGAACGGGAGGAGTCGCCACGGGTAGGTGCGGGTCATCTCGCGGTTCAGTCGCCCCTGGGACTCGAACTTGTACCGAACCCGCCACTGTTCCTGGATGTTGTCGCCGAGGTACCCGGGCATCACGAAGTCGTTGTTGTTGCTGCTGTAGGCGACCCAGCCCATGTGGATCTGACGGAGGGTGTTCAGCTCCACCGTCTGGCGGCTCGCTCGTCCCGCGGCCTGGAGGCTGGCGAGAAGCAGGGCGAGGAGAAGAGCGATGACGGCGATCACGACGAGGAGCTCGACGATGGTGAACGCTCTGCTCTTCGAGGCGTGATGCGGGCTGGGTGCGGACATGACATGTCTCGTGCGTTGAGGGAGGAGGGGCGACGTCGGGCCGACGTCGACGTGATCGGTGGATGGTACTGGGAACCGCCTTCTCATCATCCGAGTCCGAGACCGGGCTGGTTCCCGTCCGGGGTCGAGTCTATCGACCTTCCAACGTGATGCGATCGACCAGGCCCGCCTTGATCTTCTCGACTCCCGACCCGAGGTCGCCGATCGGATCAGGGGGGACGATGTCCACGACCTTCTGTCCCAGCGTGGCCTCGCCCGCGTTGACTCTGGCCTCGAATCCGCGGCACTCCTCGAGGAGGCGATCGAGGATCTCCGCTTCGGGGACGTTGGCCACCTTCTCGCCCTGGACGTAGATGATGCCGCGTCGATCGCCCGCGAAGACCGCCACGTCGGCGCCCTCCGCCTCGCCGGGGCCGTTCACGATGCAGCCCATGACCGCCACCTTGATCGGAAGGGTGATCTCCGTCTCGAGCGTCTTCTTGACGTCCTCCACCAGGGTGAAGAGGTCGACCTGGATGCGACCGCAGGTCGGACAGGCGATGAGCTCGATGCCCTTGCGCTCTCGGAGCCCGAGCGAGCAGAGGAGTTCGACGCCGTCCTCGACCTCGTAGACCGGATCGCTCGCGTAGCTGATGCGGAGGGTGTCGCCGATGCCGTTGGCGAGCAGCGTCCCGAGCGCTGCGATCGATCGAATCGAGCCCGTCTCGCGGGTGCCCGCATGGGTGACGCCGAGGTGCAGCGGGTAGTCGAATCGCTTCGAGATCTCCGTGTAGGCGTCGATGACCAGTCGTGCATCCATGCTCTTCGCGCTGATGGTCACGTCGTGGAAGTCGCGAGCGTCGAAGATGTCGAGGTACTCCTCCAGCTTCGCGATCATGATCGCCAGGAGATGGCCCGAGCGGTGACCCTCGAAGTAGGCGCCGAGCTCCTCGAGTCGCTTCTGCTTGTCGCGACGTTCGATGATCGATCCCTCGTTGACTCCGATCCGGATGGGGATCCCGGCCTCCTTGCACGCGTCGATCACCGCGTTGACCTGTTCGCGGTCGCTGATGTTCCCCGGGTTGAGACGAATCTTGTGCACACCCGCGGCGACCGCCTCGAGGGCCCTCTTGTAGTGGAAGTGGACGTCGGCCACGATCGGCACCGGCGTGACCTTCATGATCTCCGCGAGGGCCTCGGTGTCCTTGCGTTCCGGCACCGCCACCCGCACCACGTCCGCGCCCGCATCGGCCAGCTTCTGGATCTCGGCCAGGCAGGTGTCGATCTCGTGGGTGTAGCCGGAGGTCATCGATTGGACCGAGATGGGGGCGTCGCCGCCCATTCGGACTCGTCCGACTCGATCATCTCCCAGGGTGACCTGCCGTGTGGTTCGTCGTTGACTCATGCAGAGATTGTAGGGTGTTGGCGGCCTGAGTCGGGTATGCATCGCGTCAGGCCGGAACTTCCCCTCTCCCGGAGCCCTCCATGGACGCCACCATCGATCGGACCCCCTCGTCGGTCAAGGCCCGCCTCTCGATCATGATGTTCCTCCAGTATGCGATCTGGGGAGCGTGGCTGCCGCTGTTGTATCCGTTCCTGATGGGCTATCGGGGTTTCTCGATCGAGGAGTGCGGGATCTGTCTGTCCGCCGGGGCGGTGGGGGCGATCTTCGGTCCGTTCCTTGCGGGCCAGCTCGCGGACCGGGTGATCTCCACCGAGCGTCTGCTCGCGATCAGCCACTTCATCGGCGCCATTCTCGTCTTCTCGCTCGGGCTGGTTCAGACGTTCCTGCCCTTCGCCGTGCTCTCGCTCGTCTATGGATTCGTCTACGCCCCGACGCTGGCGCTCACCAATTCGATCTCCCTCGCCCACATCCGCGACCGCGATCGCGACTTCGGACCGATCCGGGTCTGGGGCACGGTCGGCTGGATCGTCGCCGGCATCTTCATGGGGCAGTACCTCCTTCGCACCTCGACGCCGGATCTCGCCACGCCGGCGCCGGACGTCACGACCCTCGCGATCGCCCAGGATCCGGTCGCGGCCTGGCCGAAGGCGATCGATGCGAATCCGGCGCTCGCCGGGATCGGTATCGACCCGGCGGGCATCGAGCTGCAGTTGGGGAGTGCGGCCGACGCGATCGCACCGAACGCCTGGAATCCGGAGCTCGCATTCCAGGCCAACGTCTTCGCGGTGTTCGAGGCGGCTCGCAAGAACGGCGACGACACCACCCCCGAGCAGGTGCAGTCGGATCTCGTCGACTCGGTGGGACTCGCGATCCGGGCCGCGGCCCAGGATTCCGGAAGACGCTTCGCCTTCACCTTCAGCGCCCTGCTGGGCCTGGTCCTGTCGATCTTCTGCCTCGCCCTGCCGCACACGCCTCCGAGCGAGTCGAAGGAGAACCCGCTCGCCTGGACCGAGGCGCTCGGGGAGATCCGCTTCCAGCCGCTTCTCACGCTGTTCCTGGTCGCGATTCCCGTGAGCATGGTCCATCAGTTCTACTTCGTCTTCACCGCCGACTTCCTGACCGGCATACAGAACGCGGCGAGCAGCGAGAGTGCGAACGTTCTCGCCAAGGGGATCAATCAGGTCCTGGGCGTCGGTGGCGGCGGGCTC
>PKCT01000026.1 GCA_002862325.1 Phycisphaerae bacterium | reverse complement strand
TGTGTTTGCCGTCGCCCTTGCTCGGCTGAGGCCTGGCATCAAGAGCGTGAGGAGCAGGGCGACGACGGCGATCACCACGATCAACTCCACCATGCTGAATCCTGCACGACGGTTTGGACCGCTCCGCGCGGAGATGGACCTCCCAACGTCGGGGAACTCCGAGCGTTGGATGTCGCTGGAACTGCGGATCATGGCGAGCCCCGGTAGTGGCTTACGCTGAATTAACACTCTAGACCGTATCCGAATTTTTTCCCGAATCGAGGAAAAACCGCGCAATACGATGGAACATAAGCCGTACTGGCTTCGAAACCTTCCTGTTGGCTTGAACCCACAATTCTGGCAGGAAACGCCGCTTTCTGGGGTTCGAGAGGAGGCCGATGGCCACGGACAACCGCGAAGACTGGAAGTTGATGCAGGAGGTTGCATCCGGCGATGAACGGGCCGCGAGCCACCTGTACGACCGGTTTGGAGCGTTGGTCTTCAAGACCTCCCGTCAGGTCCTTCCAACGAGGGTCGAAGCCGAGGACGCCGTCCAGGAGGTCTTCGTTCGTCTCTGGAAGACCGCTGATCGTTACGATCCGGAACGCGCGAAGCTGGTCACGTGGGTCATGCTCATCACCCGCCGACTGTTGATCGACAAACTTCGCCGGAAGAAGGTTCGGCCCATCAGTCTGCCGTTGGAGGGAGATCCAGCCGGACGTGACCAGTCGAGCTCGTTCGAATCGAAGGCGGTGGAGAGTCTGGAGCGGAGCCACGTCCTTGTGCAGAGGATCGAGGAGCTCCCTGTCCTCCAGCAGGAAGTCATCAAGCGGGCCTACCTCAAAGGTTTCACGTTGCGTGAGGTCGCAGAGCAGCTCGAAGTTCCGATCGGAACGATCAAGAGTGCCCTCAGTCGGGGCCTGGCCAGGCTTCGTGATCGGTTAGCGGACGACCATCGAGTCCGCGAGCCGGGCCGGGCGAGGCCGAATTGAGCCTAAATTTTTGAAAATTGGGAGCCAGAGTCACCAAAGACACGGATCCGTTCCTGCTTTCAGACGTCCGTTAGACGCAGGCCCGTTCCGGCGGAGCGAGCGCAAAGGAACGCCGGGAGAGAAGAAATCGGCGAGGCGCTTCCAGGCCTCATGCGTGGCACCCCGGTTGGAGCAAGTGCCGCGTCAGCGAAAGGTTGCAATGGTTGTGACACGTTTACGAACACAGCAGACGAGTGATCGATCCGGAGCGGAGGACCGCTCCGAAGACGCGCCGTCCGGCACTTTCGGTCGAATCTGCGAATTCCTGCTTGGGGACCGCAAGAACGCTTTGGATGTTTTTCAGGAGCGGGTCGATGCGATCAGCGTGTCGTGGATACACCTCGTGCGTCGATATCAGAAAGCATGGTTCGCATCGTCGAACCCGCTCGGCCGTGAAGCCGAGACCACGGTTGCAAGAGTGGTGTCCCGCGAGCGGGTCATTCTGGTTCGGAGGAGCGAAGAAGGATGAACGAGATTACATCGAGTACCAGGATCTGGTCCCAGGAGTGTGGCGATCATGACTGATCATTCGGACGAAATGAGTGTCGTTGAAAGGCGCGACTTCGCGATCCGCGAAGTACTCGGTCTGCTTGACCTTGAAGAGGAGAAGCGGCTTGGTCGCGCCTTCGATTCGATGTCCCCTCAAGACCAGGCAGAGATTCTCGATCTTCAGGCCGCGATCGCGTCGGAGATCGGCGGCATCGGCGACGACGTTCCGGATCGTGCGCTGAGATATCGCGTGCTCGCGGAGCTCGCGACCGAAATCGATCAGGAGGATCTCGACGTCTCCCCGATCGCATCGATCGGATCGCGTCGCCCGGCGTCGCGAACCACCGAATGGCGCAACGACAGGGCGGACGACCGGTATTCCGGATCGAGCCGGCCCCTCTTTGAACGTGGCGTTCGCTCCGCCCGGGTCTGGCGTGCCGCGACGATCGCGTTCGCCGCGGCCTTCGTCGCGGTGCTCGTGTTCCATTTTTCCATGCAGGACTCGCTCAACCAGATCGTGGCGATGCTCGACAGCGCGGCCAATCAGGAGCAGCTTAGGAAGGACTTCAGCGAACGCCGTGACTCCAACGCACAGGAAGACCAGGAGCCTTTCATGCTCCCGCTCCTGGAATCCGCGTCGGTCGAGCGATACGCGCTCTCCAGCCCGGTGACCGGCACGACCGGGGCGATGCTCTTCGCGCAGAACGACCTCCAGGGACCTACCGCCTACACGATCTTCCTGATGGAGAATCAGGAGGAGATCCGCGCCTTCGATCTCGTCGGGGTCGTGAGTGGGCAGGACACGCCCATTCGAACGGGGATCACGAACAACCTGCAACTGACCAAGCTCGCGCTTTCGAGCGCTGAATTCCGCGGCTTCGAGTCGATCGAGCTGCGTGACTCGGCCACCGGGCGGGTGGTCTTCTCCCTGGCCGGTCGAGCCTGAGTCCCGTCGTTTAATCCTCCGACGCCCGCGTCGACCACTCGAATTCGAGCGGTTCGAGCTCTTCCGTCAGGGTCGATCGTTCCTTCTGGAGCTGACGGGTCCGCTTGCCGTCGGTGTACACCTCCGGACTCATCAACGTATCGTCGATCTCCCGGATGCGGCCCTCGATGGCTTCGATCCTCGACTCGATCTTCGAGGTCGACATTGACGAGAGGCTCGACGCACCGGAGCTGCCTGCCGGCTTTCCGCCGCTCCGCTTGTCGCCGTCTTGCTTCTTGTCTCGCTTGGTCGGACGCGCGACCTTCTTCTTCGTGGATTGCTCGGCGGCCGCGTCCGCCCGCCGCCGATCGGCCTCGTCCCACTGGGAGAAGGTCCCATTGAAGATGCGTGGCTCGGTGTCGTCGTCGAAGACGATCAGCGTGGTGCACGTCGCTTCGATCAGAGCGCGATCATGGCTGATGAGTACGAGGGCCCCGCCGCGTCCATCCTTCGCGTCGCCGTAGTCGACCAGCGCTTGCTCGAGCCGTTCAGCGCTGGGAATGTCCAGATGATTGCTTGGTTCGTCGAGGACGAGGAGATTCATCGGGCATGCAACCAGGCCCGCGAGCACCATGCGAGCCCGTTCACCGCCGGAGAGGACGTCGATGGTCTTCTCCTGCTCTGCACCCGTGAAAAGAAAGGCTCCCGCCAGATTCCTGGCATCCTGCTCCCGTACCTGGCCATCCGGGGCAGCGTCTCCCATCGTCTTCTGCAGATACTGCCAGATGGTGCGGTCTCGATCGAGGTGTTCCTGATTCTGGCGAAACCAGCCGGTGGCGAGTCGGGGACTGGTTCTGATCTGACCGGCGTCGGGGGGGAGATCGCCCAGCAACGTTCGAATGAGCGTCGTCTTCCCGGTTCCATTCGGCCCGATGATCCCGATCCGGTCACCAGGTCGGATGCTGACGGAGAAATCCTCGAACAGCATCGAATCGTCATACGCCTTGGAGAGGTGCTCACCGGCGACCAGGACGTCTCCGGCGCGCGGTGGCTTGGGAAGGTCGAGAGACACCACGTCCAATTCGATGGGACGTTCGGAGAGCTCGTCCCGCTTGAATCGCTCCAGGCGTGCTTCGCGGCCGCGAGCTTGCTTGGCTCTCTGCCCCGACTTGTACTTCCTGATGAACGCCTCCTCGGCCCGAATCCGGTCGAGTTGCTTTTCGTGCACGCGTTGCTCGACGACCTTGCGTTCGTGTCGTTGGGCGATGAACGCCTGGTAGTTTCCGGGGTACTCGAGAACCCTGCCCGCCTCGACCTCCACGATGCGGTTGACGACGCGATCGAGAAGCCATCGATCGTGGCTCACGACGATCACAGCGCCGTGGAATTCATCCGCCAGGAAGGTTTCGAGCCATTGCCGCCCGCGAATGTCCAGGTGGTTCGTCGGCTCGTCGAGGAGCAGCAGATCTGGTGATTCCAGGAGGAGTCGCGCGAGTCCCAGTCGGGCCCTCTGGCCGCCGGAAAGGGTGTCGACGGCCTGGTCGAATCGGGATGCAGGCAGCCCCAGGCCCTCGAGCGTCGCCTCCACGCGATGCTCGATCGCGTACCCGCCCAGCGCCTCGATGCGACCATCAAGATCCGACTGTCGGTTCAGGAGCTTCTCGAGGTCGTCGCCCACGGCGTCCGCCATCGACTCATACAAGGTGGCGAGTTCCTCTTGTGCCTCGTGGAGTGCGGTGAAGGCTCGATTTGCCGCCTCTCGAACCGTATCTCCCGGTACGAAGTCCGGGTGCTGGCTCAGGTGACCGACCCGTACCCCTCTGGCGAGTTGCAGGGAGCCCTCGTCGGGAACGAGCTGACCGGTGATCACCTTGAGGAGCGTGCTCTTACCGGCGCCGTTGCGTCCGACCAGGCCGATCTTCTCACCCGCCTCCACGGACAGCGTCGCGCCGTCGAGGACGGTCCGGGTGGGATAGGCGTGCTTCAGACCTGAGACCGTGAGGAGTGGCATGCCGCGGAAGTGTATCGCCCGGTCCAGCGTTGCTCTTCGTAGAATTTGGCGATGCCTTCTCCTCGCAACGCAACCGTCAACCTCCGGCGCTATGTGCTGACGGGTGCGATCCTGGTGGTGGCGGCTGTGTTCCTCTTCCGCGACAACCTCATCCAGGATTGGTCCGGAGTCGTCGACGAGGCGTCCCGCCGATTGGTCGAAGGCCAGGGTGTCCGGCCGGTGGACCCTGCGCTGAAAATGGTCCACGATCTCGCCATGGACACGCTCGGTACGTTCCGAAGACCGCTTGCGGTGGGACCCCCGGATGTCTCGAGGTCCGGCTCCGACCTCCAGGCGGTCGTCCGGGTGGTGGGGGCGGAGGGCCGGGAGTTGTTCCTCACCTGGCGTGGACGGCCGCCCCAGCTCACGGATGTCCGGACCGTCGCGACGGGAGCGGACTCCGTTCCGAAGACGACCGTCGGTGAAAGTGAAAGGGAAGGGATCAGATGACGACCGTGTGGTTAAATGGAGAGTTCACGACCCCCGGCGAGGCTCGCGTTTCGGCGTTCGATGCCGGGCTTCAGCATGCGGTCGGCCTGTTCGAGACCCTCGGCGGTAAAGGCGACGAGGTCCTGCATCTCCTGCAGCATCTCGATCGCTTGTCCGAGAGCGCTCGGCAGCTTGGTCTCAGCGAGAAGATGCGAACCGATGCGCTGGCGGAGGCCATTCTCCTCTCGGTCAAGAGGGCCGGAATCGAGCGGTCCCGCATCCGCGTCACCGTGACGGGGGGCGATCTGAATCTTCTCCAGGGGGGAACGACGCACGATCCAACGGTGCTCATCGTCGTTCAGCCGGCGACCGAATATCCGAACGAACTGTTCGAACGCGGGGTCTCAGTCACCGTCGCGGACGGGCGTCGAAATCCACTCGATCCGTTCGAGGCCCACAAGACCCTCGACTACTGGTCCAGGTTGTCTGCGCTGCAGGTCGCTGCGGGGCGGGGCGCAAGTGAAGCGTTGTGGTTTTCGGTGTCCAACCATCTGGTCGGGGGGTGTGTGAGCAACGCCATCATCGTTAAGGACGACGTGGTGAGCACGCCGGTCGCCCGGGGCGAAGAGTCGGAAGGGGGCCTGCCGTCGCCGGTCCTTCCGGGGATCGTTCGTGAGGAGGTCCTGGGATGGGCGGCCGGCGAGGGACGAGCAGTCCGGCGCGAGATGCTGGGAATCGAGGATCTTCTCACCGCCGACGAGGTGCTGCTCACCAACTCGAGCTGGGGGATCCTCCCCGTGACCTCGCTGGAACGCGAGACGATCGGGGACGGCTCCCCGGGCCCGGTGGCGACCGCTCTTCGCACGTGGTGGCTCGAGGCGTAGCCCTCGGCACGCGGAATCAGGATCGGGGTGGGATCACCCGAACGTTCTCGCGATCGGCGTCGTCCGAGGACGTCCGTCCACGTGGCTGGGGTCGCCGGCCACCGAGCATGAAGGTGACGAGGGCCGACGCGAGACCGATGGCGGCCAGCATCAGGACCAGGAACATGGCCAGAAGCAGAATCGGGACCGCGAGCACGACCACCATCAGGCCGGCTAGGAACCTCTTCACGGGCCCCCCCCGGTCGATTCGTTGCCAACCCTGGTGCATCCGCCGGCCGAACGTCGCCACGTGAATCCTTCTGGCGTCGAATCCGCCGAACGGCGAGCCGGGGTCCGAGGGTGAGAATCGGTCGGTCATGAGGTCAGTATACGAAGGTGGATGGCGGTCTCGTTCGACCGGTTTTCGCATATTCCCGTGGATCATCGTTCGGCCGTTCGTCCCGTCAATTTCAGGCGATACCATCAATCAACCCCAAGGATGGACGTGTTCGAGATGCCAGACGCCGACAGATTCACCCACCTGCACCTCCACAGCGAGTACTCCCTCCTCGACGGCGGGAACAGGGTGCAGGCACTCGTCGATCGAGTGAAGGACCTGGGCATGTCGTCGGTCGCGGTGACGGATCACGGAAATCTCTATGCCGCCTTCGAGTTCCACGAGGCGGCCCGGGCGGCCGGCATCAAGCCCGTCCTGGGGATCGAGGCCTACGTCGCGCCGGATCGAGACGGAGCGCCGGGTGATCGTCGTGATCGCACGCCGACCGGCGTGGCGGACGGCGGGTTTCACCTCGTGCTTCTGGCGTTGAACATCACGGGCTGGCGCAACCTCATGCGATTGAGCTCCGATGCGTTCCTCAACGGCTTCTATCGCAAGCCGCGGATGGACAAGTCGACGCTCGAGGCGTGGAACGAGGGCATCGTGGCCATCAACGGTCACCTCGGTTCCTCGCTTGCGCACCATCTCACCAACTACGCCCGGACGAACGACGACGGGCACTGGTCGCTCGCCGTCGCTGAGGCCAGATGGCATGCCGAGACCTTCGGTTCCGACTCGAAGCAGGAGCCTCGTTTCTACGTCGAACTTCAGAGACACGTTCCCGAACAGGAGCGCATCAACCCGCTGCTCAAGCGATTGGCAAAGGAGCTCGATCTGCCGCTCGTCGCGGACAACGATGCGCACTTCCTTCGGGCCGAGGATCACGATCTCCACGACACGCTCTGCTGCATCAGCATGGCGAAGGACAAGGAGGATCCCGACCGGATCCGCTATCCGGAACAGCTGTACGTCAAGAGCCCCGAGGAGATGGAGCAGACGTTTCCCGACGAGGATGAACGCGAGGCACTTCGGAACTCGGTTCGCATCGCCGATCGTTGCGACGTCGAGTTGCCGCAGGGGGAGAACCATGCAC
Organism: Phycisphaerae bacterium; assembly: GCA_002862325.1. GTDB lineage: Bacteria > Planctomycetota > Phycisphaerae > Phycisphaerales > SM1A02. The sequence goes on along the minus strand of PKCT01000026.1, from coordinate 7,042 downwards.
CGGTGGTCGAAGTGGTTCATCCCGGCGAGCCCCCCGAGTACGACGGTGGCGATCTGACCGACTGGTTCAAGCGGTACTGTGCTCGTTTCGAGCTTCGACCGTTCGACTCGGAGACGAATGCCGAGGTGTCGGCAGAGGATCTGACGGACGGCTGCGACGCCGCCCTGAGGGATCTCTGCGAGGCCGGCCTCATCTGGCGATACGGTCCGGACGGCGTGACGGACGAGATTCGGGCGCGACTCGAGCGAGAGCTCAAGGTGCTCGCCGACAAGTTGATCTCGGCCTACTTCCTGATCGTCTGGGACTTCGTCAACTGGGCGCGACAGCGCGGCATCCCCTCCAACGCCAGAGGCTCGGGCGTCGGAACCATGGTCGGATACGTCCTGGGGCTCTCGAACGCCTGTCCGGTGCACTACGGTCTTCTCTTCGAGCGATTCACCGATCCCGATCGTGCCGAGTATCCCGACATCGACATCGACATCTGCCAGGACGGTCGAGGTGCGGTCATCGACTACGTCCGGAACAAGTACGGGCACGTCGCGCAGATCATCACCTTCGGACGTCTCAAGGCGAAGCAGGCGATCAAGGACGTCAGCCGCGCGATGGGATTCGCGCCGTTCGAGAGTCAGCGCCTCTCGAATCTGGTTCCGGCGGAACTGAATATCACGATCGACGCCGCCCTGAACAAGGAACCGGAACTGCGCGATGCGTGCGAGAAAGACGCTCGGGTCCAGCGCGTGGTGGATGATGCACGGGGACTGGAGAATCAGGTCCGGCATGCGGGGGTACACGCGGCCGGCGTCATCGTCGCGACCCAGCCGCTCGACTCGATCGTCCCGCTCTGCCGGGTTTCGCGAGGTGAAGAGGCGGTCACCCAGTGGGACGGCCCGACCTGCGAGCAGATCGGGCTCCTGAAAATGGACTTCCTGGGTCTGCGGACCCTTTCGGAAATCGAGCGGGCACGACAGCTCGCGATGGAGTCGCTGCCGGAGAGGGCGATCTGGAACGCGGTCGGTCGCGAGATGCCGGAGGAGGGCACGGCGGCGAGTCGAACCGCGGTGCATCCGCTCGACATGGACCGGTTAACGCTCGATGACCAGAAGGTGTTCGACCTGTTTCGTCGCGGAGATACCGTCGGGATCTTCCAGTTCGAATCCGGCGGCATGCGGAAGCTCTTGACCGAGATGCTGCCCGACCGTCTCGAGGACCTGATCGCGGCGAACGCCCTGTACCGGCCGGGGCCGATGGACCTCATTCCCGACTACAACGCGCGGAAGCACGGGCGGCAGTTGGTACCGAAGGTCCACGAGATCGTCGATCGATACACCGAAGAGACCTACGGCGTGATGGTCTACCAGGAGCAGGTGATGCAGGTCCTCCATGGACTCGGCGGCATTCCGCTCCGACAGGCGTACTCGGTCATCAAGGCGATCTCCAAGAAGAAGATGAAGGTCATCGACGGCGCACGCGATCAGTTCGTCGCGGGGGCGGGGGAGCGTGGCGTGGACTCGCGCGCCGCGACCGAGCTGTTCGAGTTGATCCTGAAGTTCGCCGGCTATGGCTTCAACAAGAGCCATTCGACCGGCTATTCGATCGTCGCCTACCAGACGGCGTTCCTGAAGACCTACTTCCCGAACCAGTACATGGCCGCCTACCTCACCTTCGAGAGCCAGGCGAAGAAGGCGGACGAGTGGGCCGTCTATCTCGACGAGTGCAGGCGCGTTGTCTTCCCCGATTCGACTCCCGAGAATCCGCACGTCGGCGTCGACGTCCGGCCGCTCGACGTGAACCTCTCGGAGGAGGATTTCGCCGTGGTGTTCGAGGATGGGGAACCTCGAACCAACGTCAACGGGCACGTCCGATTCGGACTGCAGGCCATCAAGGGCATCTCGGCGGACGGCATCACCTCGATCGTCGCGACCCGTCGTGAGGGAGGGGCCTTCCGTTCGATCCACGACTTCTGCGAGCGGATCGATCATTCAAAGGTGAATCAGAAGGCGCTCGAGCTGCTCATTCGGGCCGGAACGTTCGACGGGATCCACGGGGTCGATGCGAGAGCGGCGTTGTTGCAGGCCCTGCCACAGGTGTACCGGGCCGGTCGCAATCTCTCGATGGATCGCCAGGCGGGCCAGAACATGCTCTTCGGGGGAGAGTCCGGCGAAGCCAAGGTCGCACCGGAAATGGTCCTACCCGAGGTGAAGCCCTGGGACACCTTCAAGCGCCTCGAAGAGGAGAAGGAGACCCTCGGGTTCTTCATCTCCGGTCACCCCCTCGACGACTGGGGGCAGACCATTCGCGAGTTCTGCACCGGGACCACCGCCGATCTGGAGGGCAGGGCCGACGGCACGCCGGTGGTGATCGCCGGTGTGATCAGTCGAGTGCGTCCGGTGGTCACTCGTACCGGATCGAAGATGGCCATCCTGACGTTGACGGATACCAAGGGATCGATCGACGCCGTCGTGTTCTCCGAACCATTTGCGAAGTTCGGCGCGGAGCTCCAGGTCGATCGGGTCCTCGTGGTGTGCGGCGCGCTCGAGCTCGGCCGGGGAGAACCTCAGATCGTCGTCGACCAGGTCATGCAGATCGAACAGGCTCCGAGTCTTCTGGCGACGCGGGTCGAGGTGTTCTTCGACGAGACCGTCACCGAGGCACCGCCACGCGACCGGATGGCGTTCGTGGCTGGGCGGCTCAAGCAGGCGTCTCGCAGCGTTCGGGCGTTGAACGGCCGGCCGGTCGAGGTCGTGGTGCACCTGCGGTGCGAGGACGGACACCACGTGGTACTCAACGCGTCGCAGCTTCGCGTCGTCGCGGACGATCAACTCGTCCACGACCTCGTGGACGGGGGTGCCGATGGTGTCCGGGTGAAGGGAGGGTACGTCCCGCCTCGACCTGCGAGTCGTCGCGGACGATCCTGAAGAACGCCCGGCGTTCAGCGCGTCAGGGCATCAAACGCTCATGCTCCCAGCCGGCATCGGTCCGTACGAACACCACGCGATCGTGCAGTCTGTACGGGTGTCCCTGCCAGAACTCGATGCGGTGAGGCTGTATTCGGTATCCACCCCAGTGGGGCGGACGAGGCGGATTCTCGACACCCTCGAAGCGGGCGTCGACGTCGCGGCGACGTGCTTCAAGCTCGCTGCGAGAAGCGATCGGGGCCGATTGGTCGCTCGCCCACGCGTTGAGACGGCTCTCCCGTGGACGGCTGGAGAAGTATTCGTCGCTCTCCTGTTCGGAGATCTGCACGACCGACCCCTCCACTCGCACCTGTCGATCGAGCGGGTCCCAGTGGAACACCAGTGCCGCATGGTCGGAGGCGTCGAGATCCCGTCCCTTTCGACTCGTCTTGTTGGTGAAGAAGGTGAATCCATCCGGACCGATGCCCTTGAGCAGGACGATTCTCGCCGAAGGCCTCCCCTCCGCGTCCACGGTCGCAAGCGTCATCGCGTTCGGATTGGGGAGTCCCGAATCGGCCTTCGCGGTCTCGAACCACTCCTGAAAGAGGCCGATCGGATCTGAGGGGGGGAGGTCGAAGTCCACGGTGTGTTCCTGGGCGTTGAGGGGCGGATGATCTCTGCTCTATTCGTTGTCGTCGAGCCATCGTCGCATGTCGAGATCCTCGAGATCCCGTGGATCGATGTCCGCCAGTCGCTTGGCGTCGTCGATACTAGCCCCGGCGCGGTTCGCGGCGTCGGGCTCCGGAGTCTCGTCCTGTTCCTTCGCGGCGGCTCGGGGTCTGGGTGGGGACGACGGGAGATCCGAGATCGGATCGCTCTCGACGCCGAAGAGACGAAGCCAGTGCTCGACCTGTCGCTGATCGGCGGGATGTTGATCGGTCGTTCGGGGTCGTGAACGTCTCGTCGCCGGCGTGCCTCTGGCATCCTCGGCGAGCATTCCCAGGAACGCCTCCGCGGAGACGACCTTCGCTCGCCGCCGTCTCACGCTGGTCGTGATTTCCCGGTCGTTCGAGATCACCGTGAGCCGTCGTGGCGCTGTGGAACGATTCACCAATCGGATGATCACGTCGTCGGCGCTCACGCCGGCACCCGAGAAGAGGACCCTGACGTCGGACGAGGTTTGGTGTCGTCTGGGCTTGCCGTCGCACACGAACACCACGTCCTCGCGTCCGAATCGACTCCCGACGACCAGATCACCGAGTTCCTCCAGATCGATGCCCGCAAGCTCGGGTGGCAGCACGCCCACCACATGAAGCACATTGTTGACGTCGATGAGCACGGGCATGGCCTGCGGTGGCTCCAGGGGCTGCTAGGTCGGGGGCTGGCATCATCGAATCCGAAGAATCGGCGAGCCCGACGTCATTCGAAGGTCCTTTTGTTGGGATTCTCCATCAAATCGTGTCCGTGGATGGGAAGTGATCTATTTGGTCTATAGTGTATATATTATCAGACCTTATAAGCGATACGCTGGTGGGCGTCCAGTGAATCAACCAAGCGGTGAAGGTTCCGATGCTCGATCACCGTAGTGGTTGCGATCGACGCAGGAATCGGGTGTAATGCGTGGCTCTTCGGTCATTTCCATAGATCGGACACCCTGGAGCACCCACGAATGGCCATTCGAATCAAGGCTCGCGGCGGCGAGAGTGCGGAGCAGATGCTCCGACGGTTCAAGAAGCTCTGTGAAAAGGAAGGGCTGACGAAGGACGTGAAGAAGCGTCAGTACTACGAGAAGCCCTCCGAGCGCAACCGCCGTGAACAACGAAAGCGTGAAGCGCGGGTCATTCGCGGCGGCATGCCCGCTCGCTGAGTCCCTCCGACACCGCTCCCGAGGCCCGAAAGGGCCTCGCTGTCGTGTCATTGCTGACGTTTTTTGCCTCATCGAGCCGATTGAATTTTCTGGCGTGTCCTTCGACCACGTCATGAAGGTGAGTGATGCAGGCCGGTATGGTGTTCCGAGCTCAGCATTCGAGACATGTCGGGCGAGGTTGTCGTCCTCGTTCCGATCATCGCTAGATTCCAACCCTCTTCCTCACACGATAGAGCCACTTCCATGACCCAGATTGCGACTTGTATGCCAGCTGGCTTCCTGGCCGAAATGCCTTCGATCACCAGTGCGCCCGCGTGGTTCCTCGCGCCCATCGGTGCGGTCATCGCATTGATCGCCGCGTTGCTCTTCTTCAAGAGCGTCATGGGCAACACCGAAGGCGACGACGAGATGATCCGCATCGCCAAGGCGGTCCGCGACGGCGCCGGCGCCTACCTTGGGCGACAGAACCGGATCGTCACCGGCGTCTTCGTCGTGCTCCTCATCATTCTCGCGTTGATGGCGGCTGCGGGAATCCAAGCCTTCTGGACCGTTGGTGGCGTGGCCGTGGCCGGCCTCCTCTCCGGTCTGTGCGGTTTCTTCGGTATGAAGACCGCGACCAACGCATCCGCCCGTACGACGGCCGCCGCGAAGAACTCGCTCAACGACGGTCTGACGGTGGCGTTCCGTGCGGGTGCCGTCATGGGCCTGTGCGTCACCGGATTCGCGCTGCTCGACATCTCGATCTGGTTCTTCCTTCTCTACGTGGTGTTCGGAGACCAGTTCCAGGCCGGACTCGTCGACATCACCACGATCACCCTCAGCTTCGCGATGGGTGCCTCGCTGCAGGCGTTGTTCGCTCGCGTCGGTGGCGGCATCTACACCAAGGCCGCCGACGTCGGCGCCGACCTCGTCGGCAAGGTCGAGGCGGGCATCCCCGAGGACGACGCTCGCAACCCCGCGACCATCGCCGACAACGTGGGCGACAACGTCGGTGACGTGGCGGGCATGGGGGCCGACCTCTACGAGTCCTACTACGGTTCCGTGCTGGCGGCCATGGCCCTCGCGGCGGCCGCATCCACCCAGCTCTTCGGTGTACTCGACGGTGATTCCGCGACCAACGCCCTTCGGCTCGTGACCGTCGCACCGGCCCTCGCCGGACTCGGCATCATCGCCTCGGTCCTCTCGATCTTCGTCGTTCGAACCAAGGAGGGCGCTTCGCTGGCCGAACTTCTCAAGAGCCTGCACGCGGGCGTCTGGGCGAGTTCGGCCCTGATCGTGCTCGGATCGGCGGGTCTCCTCTTCTTCGCGGTCGGCGGCGACGCGTTCGCCGAAGTCGGCGTCGTCTGGTGGCGACTCTGGATCGCGATCATCGTCGGCCTGCTGGCCGGACTCGTGATCGCCTGGGGCACCGAGCGGTACACCTCTTATGAACACGCACCGACGCAGCGAATCTCGAAGCAGGCGGAGATGGGACCCGCGACCGTGATCATCTCCGGCATCGCCGAAGGCATGATCTCCACGTGGATTCCGCTGATCACCGTGGTGATCGCCATTCTCGTCTCGTTCATCGCCGCCGGCGGCTCCGAGACCTTCCTCATGGGCGTGTTCGGCGTCGGCATCGCCGCGGTCGGTATGCTCTCCACCCTCGGGATCACCCTCGCGACCGACGCGTACGGGCCGATCGCCGACAACGCCGGCGGCAACGCCGAGATGACGCACCAGGAGCCGATCGTCCGTGAACGAACGGACATGCTCGACTCGCTGGGCAACACGACGGCGGCCACCGGCAAGGGATTCGCGATCGGTTCCGCGGCGCTCACCGCGCTCGCCCTGCTCGCGGCGTACGTCATCACCGTCAAGACCAACCTCGGGATGGTGTCCACCGCGCCGGAGGACCTGAAGACCGCCGCCGCGGTGTACGTCGAGGCGCGCGTGGCGGCCAAGGGCAGCATGAAGGGCAAGCGAAAGAGCAGGGCCATTCGGGGGTGGGCAATTCCACTCAGGTGAACAGTGAACACATGAGCTGATTCTCTGCCGCGTCTGAGTGTCCGTCAATGCAAATCAGAATACTTGAATGGTAGGCGCATGGTGAGGTAATCGGACCCCGATGTGTTTGCATTGCTCGTTCTCTATAATGCAAGCAATGAATTAACCCAAAAAGTATTTCATTTTCGTGTATATTCAATAGATATTCGTACAAGAGATGCAACAAATTGTATATTTTTAGCTCTTTGAGATGTATTTGAGTCAGCCGCAGGTGCAAATTTCTCAGCCATTTTTG
>PKCT01000031.1 GCA_002862325.1 Phycisphaerae bacterium | reverse complement strand
GGACCGTCGACGCAGCGACATCTCCGGCCATGATGGTGAGGCGAGGTGATGTCGCTTCGTTGGCAGCGGTCAGGATGATGATGAGACCGAGGGCGCCGACATGCATGTCAAAGGTATCCTTTCTCCCCGGAGTGAATAAAAGCCCAGTAAACGTACCTATACGGCCGTCGAGACTCAAGAGATAGGCGTTGAAATCCGCCAAATGGGCCCAACAGGACTCGAACCTGTGACCTCACTATCGTGGCTGGAGCTGTCGCCGCGACGGTGTGATGCGACGTACCGTCAGGGACATTCCCCCCACAGGCCGAGGAGTGCACCGACGTCCGCGGCACCGATCTCCGCGTCGAGATTGAGGTCTCGCGGATCGCCGAGGTCGACGCGACCCCAGCCGACCAGCAAATCCGCGAGATCCCGACCGTCGACCTGTTGGTCGGCGTTGAAATCGCCGGCGCATCCCGCCGGGACCCCGAGCGCGGGTGCGATCGCCGGCCAACCGCCGAGCGTCGCGACGGCACGGCGGGTGGTCTTGTACAAGGCGTCGAAAAAGGCGAGGTCACAGAGCGAGAAGGGCGCGATCGGTCCCGGTCCGTCGGATTCTGAGGGAGGGTCGCACGAGGTCGAATTCTGCCCCAGGTACCGGTAGAGGAAGACGTCGAGCGTACCGTTCACCCCTGCGGGAATCCCGTACTGCGATTCGACCACCGTCTCGACCGCGATGCTGATCACCCGGTACTGGAAGCTGAAGCCGTCGACCGTCACGGGATCGGACTGCCAGGTGACCTTCGGTGGGATCGTCGCGGAGGGGATGAAGGTCTGCGGCGGACCCGGTCTCGTCGGTGTGCTCGGACACAGTCCCTGGTCCGGAAGACCCAGGAGTCGTGCGAGCGTGAGCGAGATCGCGAGATTCGGAGCCTGCCACGTCACGCAGGTGGCGTCCTCCTGGAGCGAGAGGATTCGGAAACCATCCGTCAGGTCACCCGTCGCGGCGAGACGACCGACGAGGGGGGTGACGCCGGTCACGTCGGTGTAGACCCCGTCGACGAACCGAACCAACCTCTGGTCCGCGGCGATCGCCGTCTCCTCGAGGATCACCTTGTCACGAATCACCTCCACGCGGTCGTTCGCGAGCGAGACCAGTGGCGCGGCGTCCCGGAGGAGATAGTTCAGCTCGGTGCTGGAGGAGTCGGCGAGGGCGAGATTCCCGAAGTCCGCACCAGAGCAGGCCGCGGCCTGCATCACCGGAACCGTCGGGTCGATCGGGGTTTCGAGCGCCCGAGTCTGGCGCGCAGACGACCCGGGAACGGTATAGGCGAGCTCAATCGGCGCGGATGAACCGTCGGGTCGAAGTGGAGCCGGCGGCGAAGAGGGCGTTCCGCTCGTGAAGTTGGCCGGCGTGGCGATGACGTCGGTTTCGCCGGGGGGGGGCGTCTGTTGGACGACGATCGGTCGCAGCGATTCGTCGATCGACGCCGAGACGTAGGTCGGTGCGGTGAGGAACGCGGAGACCCAGATCAGCTCCAGATCCCGTGCCCAGTCCGGTCTTCGATCGAACGAGTCGGTATCGACGTCCGCGAGCTCCTGATTCATGCCGAGGGGACCGAACACCACGCTTTCGACGAATCGGGTGTACATGAACTCGTCGCAGACCACGATGAACCAGAGCAGCGAGAAAAGCGGATCCTCGGCGATACCGTCGTCGTCGTCGGCGATCCTGAACCCGACGGCCGAATACGAAGACCCGCCCTCGATCGATGCCTCGCCTGCCACCGTGCCGCTTCCGACGGTCAGACTGCAGACGGAGAGGATACCGTCGTCGAACGCGTCCTTGATCTCGATCGACACCGCCTGGGTGTCAGGATCGTAGCGTCCCGACACCACGCCATCGAAGGCGGATTCCTCTGGCGATACGCTCGTTCCCGAGACTGAGAGGTCGACGGCGAGATCCAGCTGGAGTTCCACTCGGAGCGGTTCCAGCTCGGGCCTGAGGACTTGGACGTCCCACGATCCGCCGAGCGGATCTTCACACAGCTCCATCTGCAGAATCTGCTCGCCGTCCTCGTCGCAGGAGGGCACGTCGGTCTGCAGAACCTCACAAAGCGTCTGATTCCCGAGAGACCTCCCGGTCAGGATCTCACGAAGCGATCCCAGATATCCGATCGAATCCCAGAAGTTGCGGCCGACCGCCGATTCGAGCGTCTCGGCGAAGATGTGACTGGTCGCGACATGGCTCATGAACCACGATCCGCCCGAGGTGCCGCTCATCATCCGCACGTTCTTGAACGGAACGGAAAGATCCCCTTCGCTGCCGGGGCCCGCAGTCCGATCGAGCGCGCCGGCGAAGACGCCGGTTTGCGCACTGTGCGCATACCAGCCGCCACCTTCGAACGCGAGGTAGGCGTTGTGGTCGTCGCGTTGGATTCGGTTTTCCGGGATCCGGACCGTCGACGCAGCGACATCTCCGGCCATGATGGTGAGGCGAGGTGATGTCGCTTCGTTGGCAGCGGTCAGCACGATGATCAGACCGAGGGCGGCGGCATGCATGTCGTAGGTATCCTTGCTCGTCGGGATGGAAGGGGACCACCCGAAAGTAACCACGCGCCCGTCGGGATTCAAGGACGTACCGTCAGTTCTGCCGAATGGGCGCTACTGGACTCGAACCAGCGACCTTCCCCATGTAACGGGGATGCTCTAGCCAACTGAGCTAAGCGCCCGGGACCGGAATGATAACGATCCCGCTCAGGGGCACGTGCCACTGGGGCACAGGATCTGGGCGATCGATTCATCGCCCGGGCGTCGAACCCGGATCGCGCCGGCAGTTCGGCGTTCCTCCTGATGCACGGTTGCGGCGGGAAGATCGACGAGGTCGCTCCCGACGCCACGGCGTACGCCCACCGGGGAGCACTCTTCTCCGGTCAGTTTGGGGCGACCTGGAATTCGGTTCCTCAGGATCAGCAGTCCGCGGTGGGAGCCGCCAGCGAGTCCCGGCTTCGACGGCGGCTGCTATCCCGGCTACTGGGATCGCGCGATCTCGGACTGGCCCGATCTCTACTACGGCGATGGTTTCGCGAGGTGGATCGACGTCAAGAACCAGTACGACCCCGAGAACTTCTTTCGATTCCAGCGCAGCATTCCGACCGACGTCAAGGCCTGATTGTCGTGATCCTCATGCTGACACCTTGCCGGCCCGTTCAGAACGGACGGCCGCGACGATCCGGTCGCCGGCCCGCCGCGCGCCCGCGATGTTCCGGGATACGGGTCCGAGTTCGAGTTCGGCCAAGGGGCCCGACACGTACACCAGTGGATGCCATCGGAGCGATGGATCCACGATGGGATATCCGCATCGCGCGCAGGGCAGCGATGCGGAGACGATCAGGTCGTCCACCATCTCGCCGCCGGGACGTCGGGTGGCGAACCCCGTCGCCAGCAGGATCCGATCCACCTCGAGCGGCGATTCGTCGTCAAGACGCACCGCAAGTCGGTCGTCCTGGTCGCGGACGTCGGCGACTTCGCCTTCGTGCCAGTCGATCCGACCCCGCCCGATCGCACGTCTGATCGCGCGGGCCATGTCCGTGGGCATCGACCCACGGTGTCTCGCGCGGGTGATCATGCTTCGACGCCGATCGGGATCGGGCTCGCGGTGGAAGTCGGTCGTGTACTTCGGACCGAGCCAGCCCGGGTCGCTGTCGAACTGATGCTCACGCAACGGGTGGCGCGAGACGAGGTGAACATGGTGGCCCTCCGCGAGCAGCCGCAGCGATACGTGACCTGCGGAGATCCCACCCCCCACGACCAGCACCGTCTCGGTGGAGGCCGGCCAGCTGTCGAATCCGGGTTCGAAGACGTGATGCACCCGTGGATGGGGGTGAGGTGCCCACATCGGCCACGCGGGCTGATCGCTCACGCCGAGCGCCAGGACGACGTGACGGGCGTCGATCCGCGATCCGTCCGACAATTCGACCGAGACTCGATCGGGGCGAGGCCGGCACGAGATCGCCTTGTGGCGGATGTGGATGTTCTCGAGACCGAGGCGGTGCGTCAACGTGTTGCAGTGCGAATTGAAGAGCTCCAGGCTCGGTCGCTCGAACGGCGCCGCGAACACACCGCCGGTCCGGTCCTTCCGCTTCCCGGCGAATCGCTGAAGGGCCAGCGGATCGACGTCGAGATGGTGGACCGATGGAGATCGCAGATGGCTCATGCCGGTCGTCGTGGTGCAGTCGTGCCATCGCTCTAACAGTCGCGGGCTCGGGTCGACGATCCGGAGGTCGCCGGTCGGCAGTCCCGCGTCGGTGATGAGACGAGTCGCGATGTGCACGCCGTGAACGCCGCCCCCGATGATGAGCCAGTCGAGGTCGCGGCGACGCGGCTCCGCCGATTCGGAGGATCTCACGGCAGGATGCTCGGCAGAGGTTGTCTGGGCGTCGGAACTCATGTGCTCGCTGCGTCGTCCATCGTCATACGGACATGTCGTGGGCGTGTTCGTCTTCGACGTCCCAACTGGGCAACGGATCCTCGAATTCCAGCCACGTGGCGGGCCCCATCGCCATCTCGACGTCGGAGATCAGGGCCTTGTCGAGCGTTGCCTCGATCTGCGCTCGATCCATGCCGGCACCGATGAAGACAATCTCCTGTCGGCAATCGCCGACCGCATCGTCCCAGTGGCTTTGGATCCACTCGCGTTGTGCAGGATCGTCGGGCCATTGTTCGCGTTCCACGGCCGCGAACCAGTAGCCGGCGCGGTCCATCTGGAGCGAGGCACCCGCCTGTGACCAGATGCCGCAGAAACCGGGTCGGGATGCGAGCCAGAGGTAGCCCTTGGACCGCACGACGCCCTTGAGTCCGGTACCGAGCGCCCGCATGAGACGATCGGGATGGAACGGCTTCCGTCTCCGATAGACGAAGCTCGAGATCCCGTACTCCTCGGTCTCTGGAATGTGTTCTCCGTTGAGTTCCTTCACCCAGCCGGGCATCTTGCTCGCGGCTTCATCGTCGTAGAGGCCGGTGCCCACGACCTGGGAGAGATCGACCTGTCCGCGGGAGACCCGAAGGGTGCGGGCGTCGGGATTGAGATGTCGCAGGATGCCCTCGAGTCGTTCCGCGTCCGCCGTGGACACGAGGTCGCACTTGTTGATGACGATCACGTTGGCGAATTCGATCTGATCGGTCAGCAGATCGACGATCGTCCGTTCATCCTCGTCGCCCACGCCCATGTCGCGATCGTTGAGGCTCTGTCGGCTGTCGAAGTCGCGGAGGAAGTTCGCCGCATCGACGACGGTCACCATGGTGTCCACGTCGGCGACGTCGCTGAGACTCCGTCCCTCCTCGTCCCGAAAGGAGAATGTCGCCGCCACCGGCATCGGTTCGCCGATGCCGGTCGACTCGATCAGGAGATAGTCGAACCGCCCCTCCCGCGCGAGCCGCTCGACCTCGATGATCAGGTCCTCCCGCAAGGTGCAGCAGATGCAGCCGTTGGTCATCTCGACCAGTCGTTCCTCGGTGCGCGACAGTTTCGATCCGCCGTCGCGCACGAGCGAGGCATCGATGTTGACCTCGGACATGTCGTTCACGATGACCGCGACCCTGAGTCCCTCTCGATTGTTCAGGACGTGGTTCAGCAAGGTCGTCTTGCCGGCTCCGAGGAATCCCGAGAGTACCGTGACGGGCAGGCGTTTTCCTTGAGCGTCGATCATAGTGGTTCCCAGAAAGAGGACTTGATGCGACGCGGGGACGCGGGCATCACGGATTCGAACAGACCGTCGTGTTCAGTTTCCTCGTGGCGATCGTGCTTTCACGTACGCCGTCACGCTTCGGTCCGAATCGCACAGGATTGGTTCGCGACCGTTCACGAGGTGGCGGACTTCTTGGTCGGCGCCGCGCAACACGCTCTCTTGCAGTGGGCGCTGAGACGATGGTTGGTGAGGTGGGCGACCACGAGGATCAGGCCGCCGATCGGTGTCATCCAGAGCCAGACGAGCGCCATGAAGTCGCTGGTTCCCGCGGTCAGGACCGTCTCGCCTTCGTCAGGGCAGCAGGCCGCGGTGCATGCGGCACTTTCGGGTGTCGAGACCGCGGCCATGGTCTCGTTCCCGGCGGGGGGGGGCGTCGATGTGTTCTCGCAGCAGGACGCGACGCACTTCGAGGCCGCATCCGTCGTGATCTTGGAGGGGCTGGCCGTCGAACAACACGGTGCTGCGCAGCCGTCGTTCTTTCCGCCCGCGTCGAGATCGGTCACGGCGAGCGTGGGCCCGGTGGAGGATTCACCGGTCTTCTGCCCTGCAGTGTCGCAGCATGTCATCGCGCACGGCGCAGGGCCCGGCATCGCGACGGTCATTGCGGTGCCATCGGTGGTGGTCGCCGAGCCATCGCACGGCGTGGGGCAACAGTCCTCTGGACCTGCGAAAGCGGCGAACGTGATCAATCCGAGACCCGCCAGTCCGATGATCGCCGGGGCGAGCCGGTGATGGCGACGCCAGCCTGGAACAAAGGCCAGGAGCGCAAGGGCGAGGCAGATCGCGACCATCCACTGATGAAACGACGGGTCCGCCAGGAAGCTGAGACCGAGCAGCGGGAGAAATCCCACGACGAACGGCATCGCGGCGCAGTGAATCGCACAGAGCACCGATGCGCCGACCCCAAGCCAATCGCGGTAGGCCTGGGAACGTGGCAGAGGGAGTTCGGGACCGATCGAGGTCAGTTGGGACATGTGGCTCGTCGCGGTTTCGGGTGGGGTGGGTGGGCAGAGCGACCTCGACGTGTCTCGTCGAATCACGCTCATATCATGATATTGCCGCTGACAATAGGTTGTCAATAGGGGGTCCGGTGTTCAGATCCAGGGGGGTTCCGCATCATCCGTGGAGTGGGGCGTCGTTCCGCGACATCGGCACTCTCGATCATGACGGCGTCGCTGATGGGGTCTTCACGCCGAGCGGGTTTTCGTCTTCGGATGTGTTTGAGCCTGAACGCGTTGCATGTGCCGCCGCTCGTGTCGTGGGTTCCCCGAGGGGAGGTCCGCAGAGTGTCACGTCTCGAGTGATCGCGGCATCGTCGATCGGCCGAGAAACATGATTTCCCAAACCGTTGGAGACATAACGAGAAGCCCCCCGAAGCAGCGCTCCAGGGGGCCTCCAGTGGGCGATATTGGACTCGAACCAACGACCTCTGCCATGTGACGGCAGCGCTCTAGCCAGCTGAGCTAATCGCCCGGCGAACCGAAGAGTATAGCGGACCGCGGCGTCGCGGCGAGAGCGGTCAAGCCCCGGTTTCAACCGGAGACCGGGGTCTCGGCGACGCCATCGACCGCATCGGCGATGCGAGCCACCGCATCGCCTCGGCTTGCGAGACCGCCGGTCGCTCCCGGAGGTTCGCTCAAGCGACTCCATCCGGGGCGTCTTCGGGCGGTTCGAGATGCGGCGACGACTTCCTGGGGGGCTGGGCGTCCCAGGATGTCGGCGACCACGTCGTCGATGCGCATCGGTTCGATCGCGGCATGACCGCGACGCTCGAAGGCGATCATCGTCGCGATCGCGCGACGCATGAGGAGTTCGACCCCTTCGTCTCCGAGTCTGATCTCCTGTTGTCCGCGAATACGACGAAGCATCTTGCCTCCGGTCGCACCGGCGGCGCCCAGCGCGGCGCCGGCGGCCCCGAGAACGGTGAACCCGCCGAGCGAGACCCCGCCCACCGCCGCATCGGCGAGCACTCCGGCGGCGAGGAGACCTGCGCCCCCGCCCGCCGCCCACAATCCTGCTCGCTCGAGACTCGCCGCGCCCGTGAAGTCGACTCCTCCGATGGCGTCCACGATCTCGAGCGTCGTGCTCGTCGCCTCGTCACCGCGAAATCCGTAGCAGGCCGCCACTGCCGTCCGCATCTCGGACTCCGCGTCGCGCAGTCGCTCGATCAAGTCGTCACTCGCCGAGTCCAACGCTCGACGCCGCTCGGTGTCGCCGCCCGGGACGGGGGCCGTCACGATCGTCGCGGCTGCGGCATCGACCAGCCAGTCCGCGACCGCGTCGCTCGCGGCTCGCCGGGATTCGCGACCGGTGGCCGCACGGCCATCGATCCAACGGTCGATGGAGGACGTGCGTTCGGGTACCAGGGTGCGCATCGCCTCGAGCAGTCGACGTTCGCTCCGGTCGTCGTAGACGACCGCATCGAAGGCGATGGTCGCGTGGAGACCTCGCCGGGCGCACGCGTCCCGCCATGCATCGGTCCGTGCTTCGGGTCGGGCGACGAAGTTGAGCAGCGGGATCAGTGGTCGCGCCGTGGCGGCGAGCACGTCGAGTTCGTCGAGATGTCGTGGGCGTGGAGATTCTCGAGCATCGATCGCGTAGAGGAGGACGTCGGCGTCTCCGGCCGCCCGCAGGGCCGATGCCTCGAGTTCGAGTTCGCCGCCGGCGATGCACGCGGGCAGGACGAGGAGTCGATCGAGCAAGGTGCGGGAATCCTCGCCGCGATCGGTCCGTTGATCCTCGAGGAGGTCGCGGAGGCGAGCAGAATCCTCGAGCCCCGGTGTGTCCAGGATGCTGGCGACGATAGTGCCGTCGAAGCCGATGTCGCCGGCTTCGACCGTTCGGGTGGTGCCGCCGTGCGGACTCACGATGCCGAAGTCCCGACGGCGAAGGAGCGTCTGGAGCACCGAGGTCTTGCCGGTGTTCGCGTGACCGACCACCGCCACCACGATGGGATGCAGGTCGCTCATGCGATCGTCTCCAGAAGTCGCTGTCGAGCAGCGGCGAGCCAGCGTCGAGCGGTGTCCGCATCGGCGAGTCGAGGAGGCTCGTCGCCGGCGTGGAGCGTCTGGAGAAGCCGGGTGGTTCGGGCTTCGTCCCCACCCTGGGACCACCACAGCACCGACCAGCCCGCGAGTCCGAGTACGGCTTCGCCGAGCGCAGACTCTGGAGCCGGAGACGGCTCGTCGTCCACCGCGTCGGTGGTCTTCCGACGGCGCAGTGTGCGGGCGATTCCCAGAACGCCCCCGAGGCCGGCCCCGCTTCCGGCCCAGCCGGGGAGCGCCGCGAGTGCGGCGGGGGCGATGGTGGCGATCGCGGCGCACGCGCCGATTCCGAGGATGCCGCCGACGCCGATCCAGACGACCGATTGTCGAAGGGAGGAGGGGAGCAGTGTGGTTCCCAGGCCTTGAAGCGTCTCCGGGGTGAGATCCGCGTCGCCCAGGGCCGCCGTCACTCTGGATCGAAGATCGACAATCCAGTCGGCCGCGATGTCTTGGTCGCGGTCATGCAGTTCGGCGATCGCACCGGCCACGGCGGCGATCGAATCGGGATCCGGGATCGGTGGCGATGCGTCCAGTCCTCGACCGATCGCGCCGAAGGATGCGTCGAGGATCGCCGGTTCGAGCGAGAGTTCGGTGGAAGTGCGTCCGGTGATCACCGCATCCAGCAGATGGCGGCTGGCTCCGGTCGCCGCACCAAGATCGCATTCGATGACCTGTGCGCCGGACGCGGAGGCCGCATCACGCCAATCCGCCAGCCGGGCGACGACCGTCCGATCCGGTTCCCTGGAACGGAGCGCCTCGCCCCCGTCGAGAATCACTACGGGCGGTGACTTGGAGGCGGCGACCACGCCATCGATGCGACGGGCGACACCGCGATCGGGCGTCGTGGGGAGCCACGCGAGGATCGCGACCCTGGTCGGCGTCGCTGCGGCGATCCGCGCGAGGTCGGCGCGCCCATCGAGGGTCCCGAGGTCGGTCAAGGAGGTGATCGACGTCGGGAGTCGAGTCTGATCGTCACCGTGCTCCAGTCGAACCACATGCGTGCACCCGCCCGCGGAGATCGTCGCGGCCGGATCCGCCTCCGGCAAGGAGGACTTCGTCCGGGTGCGTTCGGTCGTGGGTCCGGTGCTCGGAGCACGCCATCGCCCGGCTGCGAGATGACCCCGTGCCGCGTGCCACCCTCCCCACGCCAGCATCGGCAGCAGGAGATACCCGGCGATCGCCGCACTCAGCAGCACGATCCAGCGGCGACGCGCCTCGAGCGTCTCCGTCGCCTCTTGGTCGCTCCCGACCGGAGCGAGGGTATCGACATCGACCACGCTTCGGAGCGGCGTGGCGATCGCCTGTACGACGTCCCGACCGACGTCGGGTGACATCCAGGAGCTCTCCCATCCGAAGCCATAGGCCACGCGCGCGGTCGAGAGCCAGATCGCGAGTACCGCCGCGACGGCGTATCCGCACCAGAAGGTCGCGCCGCCGAGGCTCGTGAGATGCCTCCCGGCACCGGCGGCAAGAAGGCTTCCGAGGTGGCGTGCAGTCGCCACCCCGAGACGTCGATCCTTCGACTGTCGTTCGGTGAACCGTACGAAGCCGTAGGGCATGAGTCGTCCGAGCCACGATCCCACCTGGCGACCGAGGGTCATCAGGACGATCGTGCGCAGCGCGATGAGAAGCCAAGGACCGCCGACCAGCACGAGGATCGCGACCGCGACGTTGACCGAGGCCGTGGTAGGGCGAAAGACCTCGCGGGCCGCGGCCCATCCCACGATGCCACCGACCAGGGCGAGGATCACCAGTGCGATCGTCGCACCGGCCCGACCGCGGTCGAGCAGCGTCTCCGCCATCCGTTCGGCCTCTGGATCTTCAGCGCGGCCGACTGTGGCGGTGGCGGCGCGGGCGACTCGGTTTTGCCAGCGACCGGAAGCGTCGGAAGATGTACGATCGGAATCATCCACGCGAGGTGTATTCTCCGATGTCCCACGGTATCCGGCTTCGCTCGTCCAACGAGGGGGGTGCATGCGATGCCAACGCGATCGGCGCTCCGATTCGCGTTGGGCCGGGGGGCCTGGATTGGAATCGATCAGTCCTTGGCGTCGCCACTGGAGTCCGCGGCGTAGGGACTCTTCTCGCCACCGGTCGCCGGGTCGTGGTGCTCGCTGTAGCTCGCCTTCTGGTCGAGCTCGGGCGCGCTGCCGGACTTGTTGGACTCGTATTCGATGTCGTCGTCGATGCTCTTGATCCCCTTCTTGAACTCGACGATGCTCTTCCCGACCGAACGTCCGACCTCCGGAAGCCGCTTGCCGAAGATCAGCAGGGCGATGCCGAGGACAATGAGCCACTCCCATCCTCCGGGCATGCCGAGGATGGCGACGAAGCAGTGTGTGGTCGATTCGGTCATGGAATGGGGTTCCCAGCGAGGTATTCGCGTTGCTCCATTGTAGGGTCCGAACCGGTCGGAGGCACCCCGGGAACGGGACTTCCCGGGGGGTCCGGAAATCACCGCGATGAACGGGTCGATTCAGGTCAGCTCGATGTGACGGGGACGGGGAATACCCTCCATGGAGTACACGCCTCCCCGTCCGAGTCGACGCCAGGGATGATCGGCCCGCAACAAGGTGTCGACGATCGCGACCGCCGCGGAGGCGCCGGCCCGCTCGCCGCCGGCATCGGTGAGGGCGATGCCGTTCGCGGCGAGGTGGGGGGGATTGGCAACCGGATCGACCGCGAGATCCCATCGATCGACATGAAAATCTCGCTGACGTCCGACTTCGCGGATCACGACATTGAGTCGATCGACATCGTTGCCTCGAATCTCGTCCTGACGCTCGTCCACCACCGGGGGCAGCGTCGCGACGACGAGGTCGGTCTCCCCGCTCTGCTTGACCGCATCGGCCACGCGGTGGAGGTCGGCGCGAAGATCGGCTATTCGTCGCACCGGATAGGAGACTCCATCCGCCTCGATCGTTCGGCGGAGGTCTCCGCGACCGACCGCGACATGGACGCAGTGTGGGCGGAACGTCCTCAGGAAGTCGCTCATGCGGTCAGCGACATCGCCGAGACCCTCCAGTGGCTCGTCGGATCCGACCACCGCCATCGCGAAGGGGACGTCGGCCATGGCCAGGCGCTTCACCAGACCCGGCCGAAGGCCGCGGGCACCGGTGTCCGCGAGCAGCAGGACCAGACGCTGTCCAAGGGGGTCGGGGATCATGTCCTGAGTGTACGGTGGCCACATGCCGGAAAGGTGCCGTATTCTGCCCGGATATCCACCTCGAACATGGAGCGTCTCCTCATGGACACCTGGACGTCCTCATCCGCCGCTCGAACGACCCTGATCTCGATCACCGCGTCGATCCTCGTCCTCGGAGGATGTGCCGCCAAGACGCAGAAGCCCGACTACTCCCGTCCGCTTCCGCCCGGCGGCGTCGCGTTGCAGCCGGTGGCGGCCGGATCGGAGCCCGATCTCGAACTCGCCTACCGCGAACTCGACGATCGTCTCTACGACGCGCTCGACCAGAGCATCTCCTGGTTCGCGGCGCCGAGTTCGACCCAGTGGTTCCCCTACGAGACGAGCGATCGCTCGATCACCCACGCCGAAGCGCTCGAATCCGTCGAGCGATTTCGGGAGTTGCTCGAGACGTCGCCCAGCGCAGAGGCGTTTCGACGCAGCGTGCTCGACGAGTTCCGAATCTACGAGTCGGTCGGTTGGGACGGCCGGGGGACGGTGCTCTACACCGGGTACTACGCCCCCGAGTTCGAAGCGAGCGAGGTGGAGACGAGCGAATTCACCGCGCCGATCCACCGCCGCCCCGCCGACCTCATAACGCACCCGCAGACCGGTGTGCCGATCGGACAACGGCGCGACGATGGTTCGATCGGGCGGTACCCCACGCGACGGGAGATCGAGACCCAGGATCTCCACGACGAACTCGAGCTCGTCTGGCTCGAGACGCCGCTCGATGCCTACGTCGTCCAGGTCAATGGAAGCGCGAAGCTCACCATGCCCGACGGCGAGGTCCGGTTCGTCGGGTACGACGGCAAGACCGATCGGCCGTACACCGGTCTGGGACGAACGCTCTTCGATCGTGGACTGATCGAGGAGATGGATCTGGCGGAGATCTACGACCTGTACGAGCGGGATCCGATCGCCGTCCAGGACGCGATCTACGAGAACGAGAACTACGTCTACTTCCGAGACTACGACGGATCGACCTGGCCCAGCGGCAGTCTGGGACGCAAGGTGAACGCGCGGGCCACGATCGCCACCGACAAGTCGGTGTATCCGCGCGGCGGCGTCACGTTCGTGGAGACCGACGGGATCCAGGTCTCCGGCGACGACTACGACATTCGTCGTTTCATGCTCGACCAGGACACTGGTGGTGCGATTCGTGCTCCGGGTCGCGTGGACATCTACATGGGCGAAGGTGAGGAAGCAGAGATCCTGGCGGGAGGGCAGTACGCCGAAGGGCGTCTCTTCTACCTCTTCCTACGCCCGAACCGTTGAGTCCGACCGTGGTCAGTCCTTCCGAATCCACTGTCCGCGAGCGACCTTCGAGAACTCCTCGAACTTCGCGAGCGTGGTCGAAACCTGGATGTTGAGGGCCTTGCCGCCCTGGTGCAGCCCTTTCTCCACCAGTTCCCGCGCGATCTCCGCGGGTCGCATGGGATCCTCGCCGAGGATCTTCCCGATCTTCTCGCGCAGGGTGCCCGACCTTGGTTGACGCTTGGTAGACGCGGTCGTCCGCTTGGATCGAGTGCCGGACGGAGATTTCGGCGTCCGCTCGAGTGCGATCGCCTCGAGCGCCGTGATCTCGGCGTCGAGGGTCTCGAGTTCCTTCCGAAGCTTGTCGCGACGTGTTCGAAGCTTCGGCAGCGCAGCGCGTCGGCGACCGAGTTCGGCTGCCAGCTCGTTCAAGGGAGCCTGGGCAAGCGGATGGTTCTTCTTCGCCATGGGGTTTCTCCTGGTCCGCGGACGGCTCAAGCCTAACCGCGAGGCCCGTCGGGAGTCGACGTCACACCGCCCGGTCATGGATTGGAGGGGCGTGGCGGGGGAATTCGCTCTTGGGCGAAGATCTCCTGGGGCACGAAACCGCCACTCGGTGTCCAATCGACTTTCGAGAAGGTGGCAGGCCAGGCCCGGGTGAAGGTGAGCCCCTGAGGTGTCCCGCCGGTCGCGACGGCACCGTATGCCTCGGCCGTCTCGCGCATTGTCGCCTCGTCGTCCGCGATCCAGAACTCCCCCGCGAAGACACCGACTGCGATTCCAAGGAGGAGGGCAACGGCGAAGCGTCGCACCGCACGCCATCCGAAGGTGTACGGACCCGGAAGGTCCGACTCGCGAAATCCGCATTCGGTGCAGGTTTCACCCACGTCATCAGACTGCAAGGTTTGGTGCGGGGTGTCACGGCCCGCCTGGATGCGGTAGCCCAAGGGCCCGTCGCCGCCGCCAGAGCGGCCGCCAATCAGCTCGTAAGCTCAGCGGCGCGTTCCGTAGCTGGCAGCTGCGAGCAAAACAACTCGATGTGCCTGCGTCCCGGCCGCGGC
>PKCT01000137.1 GCA_002862325.1 Phycisphaerae bacterium | reverse complement strand
CGCGCGAGAGCGATCGCGACGAAGGCGAGTATCGCCGTGATCGCCGGCGCGACGATGCTCCATCGCGCGTTCCTCCGAAAGGCCGCGGCTCGTTCGGGCTGACTGATGGTGTCCTCGGCGTTGCAGCTGGCCGCCGAATCACGGAGGTAGACGCACCACGTTCCGAAGAAGGCGGCGAAATACCATCCGAGCGAGAGGGGATGGCCGAGACTTTGGGACGAGGCAAAGAGAATCGCGGCGGCGCTTCCCGCCATGGGGATCTGATGAGCGGTGATCCATGCCACCGCCCTTCGCCAGTCGGATTCCGATCGCCGCTGGCCACCCTCCGCGTTCATTCGACCGTCGACCATCGGGCGGGGTGCTGCTCGAGCCGAGGGTGCCGGGTGATTCCCCGGACCCGGGCGGGGTCGTACATGTAGAGGGTGCGATACGTCGCGATCGGAATGACGGGAAGATCCTCCTCGACCAGGATCCGTTCCGCGTCGGCAAGCATCTCGAATCGCCGACTCGCATCGGCCTCGACGCTTGCCGCCGCGAGGAGTCGATCCACCTCGGGATTCGCG
This sequence comes from Phycisphaerae bacterium, assembly GCA_002862325.1. Classification (GTDB taxonomy): domain Bacteria; phylum Planctomycetota; class Phycisphaerae; order Phycisphaerales; family SM1A02. Next base: position 13,725 of record PKCT01000137.1, on the reverse strand, counting down.
TACCCACGATAGTTTCCACTGTCGGTGCTTCGGTGCAGTTCGAGGAACGTGGTGGGATCCCCGTAGTCGCCGAACCAGCCACCTCTGGAGACCATGAAGTCGCCACCCTTGAGCCGCTGCCTCATGTCCTTCCCGGGGCGACCGCGCACCTCGACCGGGAGCCCGAGCTCTCGACGCCACATGTCGCGAAGAGCCAGGGAATTCCCACGGTATCGAGGGCTTCCGGTCGAGTAGAGGATCTCGACCGTCGGGAACGGCTCGCCGTCCCGGTCGACCCTTCGACCGTCGGAATCGAGCGTCCATCCCGCGTCCTCGAGTTCACGTCGCGCTCGTTCCGGATCGAAAGAGAGCCCTGCGGGCGATCGATAGCCCGCGATCGAATCGGGGGGAACGATCGCCTTCGCCGGGCGTTCCCCAACCCTGGTGACCCGCTCGGAGATCGCCTGCTTGTCAACGCTCAGCGCGAGTGCGCGTCGCACCCCCGGATCGGAGAGCGGATTGGGGGCTCCATCGGAGAGTATGGGTCGGCAGTTCACGTGGAAGTAGTCGGTGCCGAAGGCGTCGACGGCGTGAAGGTCCCGTCGTTCACCCTCCTCGGGTGCGGGGAGCGAGGCGAGGATCGAATCCATGTCGTGACCGAGTGCTCGACGCCGTTCGATCTCTTCGGCATGTCGACGTTCGTAGGCCTGCTGCTGGACCATCAGATCGGCCTTCTGCTCCGAGATCACGTCGGGGAGCCAATCGACCTCGCCCGAGAGGAAGGCCATGATCGCGGTGTTGGGATCTTCGATCACGAGGATGTCGATGGCGTCCGACGGCGTCGCCGTGTCGTTCCAGTAGTGCGGATTCCGCTCCAGTCGGCAATCTCGCTGATATCGCCACGAAGCGAGCACGAAGGGACCGTTGCCGATCAACCGACCCGGCTTCGTCCACGCGGGGTCGTCCTTCAGTCGGCTCGAGACCGGATCGATCGACGTCGCCCGTTCGAGGGTGGGCCGATGCACCGGACAGAACGTGCCGAAGGCGACGTAATCGGTGAAGTAGGGGACTGGGGATTCGAGCTCGACAACGAGCGTCCGTTCGTCGGGAGTCTCGATCCCTACCATCTCGTCGAAGCGTTCGAAGGTGCGTTGGACCGTGGATTCCGCGGACTCTGCCAGGATCGCATCGGCGGTTGCCGCATCGAGTCGTTCTTCCTGGACGAGAGCGTCTTTACGGGCCGGATCGGTCCGCAGTTCCAGCACGGCGTTCCGCCAGTCCGTGAACGCCTCGACCCCCTTGATCGGACGGAAGAAACTCGAGTACGGCCCTCCGGAGTCCGGAAGCAGACCTCTTCGCCATGCGTATTCGAAGTCGGCGGAGGTCACGGGATCGCCATTCGAGAACCTCAGATCGTCCCGGAGATGGAACGTCCAGGTCAGCCCGTCCGGGGAAACCGTCCAGGAACTCGCGGCCGCGGGCACCGCAAGACCGTTCGCGTCGATCGACGCCAACGGTTCGTAGAGGGCCTTCGCGACCCGGAGATCATGCTGGTAGCTCATTCGCTGTGGGTCGAGCGAAAACAGATCCGATCCGTGAACCAGGACGAAGTCTGCGCGGGGCTTCGATTCCTCAAGTGCAACGACCGTCGCGACGAGCGCGACGAGGACGATGATCGGAATGAGGATCTTCTTCATGTCACCGATAGCCTAGGCGATCGGAGACGAGCTCCGATCGAGTCAGGGGAGCTTCGAGATCGCGGTCTGCAGGGCCTCGGGCCCGTTGGCGAAGGCTGCATTGAGCTTGGCGAACGCAGGGGCCGACGAACTCTTGAGCAGCGAGAGCAGTTGGGTCCCGATCTTCAGGCTGGCTTCGTAGGCCTTCTGATAGCGAGGCTCCTTCTCCAGCTCGCTCCATTGCTTGACCGAGCCCTTGGCGATCTCCTCGAGGATGCCCTCGAGCAGCGTCGACGCTCGTGCGACGTCGAAGTCGCTCGCGGTGCTGTTGCTGATCAGCTGCGTGCGGAGGCTGAGCATCGCTCGATGGATGGCGAAGATCATGTCGCTGGGCGTCGCCGAGTTCGCGATTCGATCCGCGATGGACTTGTAGGTCTCGAATTGGATCGTGCGGATCTCCGCGCGATTCTGGTCCGCCAGGATCGGGTTGAGCGCGATCCGGTTCAGGGCTCGAAGCTCCTCGAGGACGACGACCCAGTCGGTTTCACTTCGTACGTTCAGAGCGATGTTCCGCGCGGAATTCGCCAGGCTCGCGGAATCGAGGTTCGACTTGGCGCCGGGCGCAATCGCGACCGGAAGGAGACCCGCCGCGACGAGCCGTCGCGATGCATCCTTGTTTCGGCCGGTGTCGAGCGTCTCAACCAAGAGGCCGAGGGCCTGTGGCGTTTGCAGAAACGCGACGACCCGCAGGGCGTTCTCGCTCTTGATCGAATCGTCCCCGAAGACCAGGGGCTGGACCTTCTCGATGACGATGTCGCTGTACGTGCGAAGGAAGACCGGGGTGACTCCCGCCAGCCTGGTCGACTGGATGAGAAGATCGCGCGCCTTGGTCACATCGGGCGAATCACTGTCGGATTCGACGAGGATCCCGGTCAGCTGATCGACGTAGGCTTCGATCTTACCCTTCTGGATCGAGGTGATCGCACTTCGCGACGAGATGATGTCCTGCGGCAACGAGGCCGGCATGGCCCGATCGTCGTTGGCCGGCACCACGATGCCCGCACTGGCGGCGAAGGAGATCAGAAGGCTGCAGACGAGTCCGGTCGTCAGAGGAGCGAGCATCGAACGGTTACGGGTGACGAGCATCAAGGGATGGTCCAAATCTGTCCTCGCCGCGGGGAGATCGCCGATGCTTCCGATCGACGGGGCGGCATATGGAGGGCGCGATGAAAGGCGAGACCGGCTGGGGTACCATCTCTCGCGGACGGATCCGACGACGGCCCGTCGCCGAACGTGAGACGGTATCGCAGGCGATGCCCTATCGTCAATGATGGCAAGGTGTCGGAAGACGGCGAGATCCACCGCAGAGGGGCCCATGAGCGTGTTTCGATTCCCTAGTGCTTTCCAGCGGTCCCTTTCGGGGGGACACCACGTCCACCGGGGCGCGCTGGGAGCCTTCCGTGAGCTCTGTTCAACCGTATTTCCAGCCATCCTTGCCCTGGGGACCGCCGTTGGTGCCTCCGCTCAGGGGGTCGAGGTGGCCGAGCTCGATCTCGAAGCCTGGTGCCAGAGGCAACTTGGCAGCAGCATGTCGGCGATCGCGGCCGAGTTGGTCTCCAATCCGGACATCGTCGAGCCGGAACTGATCCTGGCTCACGGCCTCGCCGAAATCGCGGCTGAGACGTCGCCGGACTCGATACCTGCTTGGAGTCGGCTCTTCGAATTGTCCACGATTCTCCAGCGCGACCTTCCAGATGCCGCGGACACGCGCCGCAGGGCGATCGAGGCGATACTCCGCCTCGAACCGGACAACGTGGTCATGCGGCTCAGGCTTCTCCTCGATCGGATCGAGGGCCGACCGACCGCCGCGGCGCGGATCGACGGTTACGAACGCCTCCTGGCCCCGGAGAACATCGAGAAGTTGGGGAAGCCGACGGCCGCCAGAATCGCCTTCGATCTCGCACTGCTCCAGATGCGCGTTGGTGATCAGGCTTCCGGGGTGGAGAACGTCATACGAGCCCTGGAGCTCGATCCGACCTTCCCGCGGGCGGCGGACATGGCCGCCGGCCTCTTTCGGGCGACCGTCAACAACCCGATCGACGAGGCGGAGCTCCTGGCGATCGCGTGGTCGGCGAGTCCCCTGGACGACGTCGTGGCTCGTGCCCTCGGTCAGCTCGTGCTCCGATCCGGAGACTACGAGAACGCGGCCGACATCATCAATCTGGCGATACTCATCTCGCCGGATGATGCGGCGTTCCGGTCCATCCTGATCGCGGACGAGGCCTTGGCGCTCTGGGGCAACGATCGGACGGCCGAAGCGCTCGAGACGCTCGAACGGGGCGATCGAAGTCGGACCTTGCAGATCAAGCAAGAGATGCTCTCCGATGGTGATGATCCCTTCGACGTCGAGGAAAGGGTGGTACCACCGTCGCCCGAGGCGGCGCTCGTCGAGGCGGTCATCGTCGCTCGTACCGGGTCCCGATTGGATCGCGACCTTGCGATCGAGACGCTCTTCGAAGCCTTCGCATTCGAACTCGACCAGCTCGCGAAGGAGGCGACCGCGGTCGAGTCCGATCCGGATCTGGACGATGCGGATCGGCAACGGCTCGATGAAGCGATCAAGTCCGCTCGCGCCCGTCTCCTGCTCGACGAGGCGTGGGCTCGAGCGTGGTTCGGATGGCAACCCGAGGGGACGGAGCGACCTTCGCTCGAAGAGCTTCTCGACCAGGCCGGCGAGCTTGGCTCTCTGCAACAGGGTCAGCGGGACATCATCGAGGGCTGGTGGGCGATTCACGCCGAAGAGTACGCCCAGGCCCGTACCTTGCTCGAACCCGCCGCCGAACGATCGCCCTACGCACTGGCGGGCCTGGCGCTGCTCGAAGAGGTCGAGGGCAAGTCGAAGCAGGCCGCTCAGCGGTATCTCGAGGTGTATCGTGATCGACCCGGGGATCTCGTAGGTCTCTGGTGTCGGAGCCGGTTGGCCGCGCTGCTCGGCGTCTCGGTTCCCGCGACCAACGAAGCGAAGCTCATGTCCGAGATGTTGCAGTCGACGCTGGCCGCCGGGGTTGGTCGTGCCATCCGGGATCCGAAGCACGGCGTTCTGTCGGTCCAGATCGAACCCAGGACGCTTCGATTCCAACCGTACGAACCCGTCATTCTCGAGCTCAAGGTCACCAACGTCTCCGACATCCCGCTTGCGATTGGTCCCGACGGCCCCATCACGCCGAGCGTCGCCATCGTGTTCGACACCGTGAACATCATCGGGATCCAGGACTACCTTCCGCCGGAAGCGCCACTGCTTCGGCCGAATCCCCTCATCCTCGGGATCGATCGGGTGTTCGCGCTGAAGCCTCAACAGAGCCTGATCGTCGAGGTGCAACTTTCGGCCTCACCGATCGCGAAGCAGCTTTTCACCGCGTCGGTGCTCGGAGGCGCGTTCCAGGTCCGGGCGGTCGCGAACTTCAGGATCGCGCCGGGTCGAGGCGTCGACGCCGGAGCATTCGGCCGGGAGGGGTTCTCCCCCGTCTTCCGAATCGACGGCCTGGTCGCCGGCGACGGCAAGCGCACCGAGCTGATGATGTCGCGCATGGCGAACGCCTCCACCGTCAGCGACGTCAAGGACATGGCGAGTCTTCTGACGGTCGTGACCGGCAACCCCCGATCCCTGCCGACGGTGGACGGTGAACGCAGTCTTCTGCTCGGCATGGATGACGAGGACGTGCGGCTGGCGGTCTTCGAAGCGTTCTCGGCTCTGCCTCCGATCGCGAGGGCGTGGATGCTGAGCACCCTCCAGCAGAGCGTCATGGACGAGAACAGCGATGTGAACATCAACTCGCTGATCGACAAGGTGGTCTCGGACGAGACCGATTTCGGCATGGCGATCTGTCTTGCGAGGTTCTCGCCCGGTCCCGCGTCGCAGGCGATCGTCCAGGGCCTCGCTTCCGCCGACCCCCGGATTCGACGCATGGCCGAGGCTGCTCGGGATCTTGCAGTGATCAACGAGGAACGTGAAGCCAGGTCCTTCCGCCTTGGCGACGAATAGCGGCCTCAACCCATCGTTGCCAGCGCGGCGTGGTCTCCCGGGCCGTCGTCCGATCCTTCAATCGTCCGGTGTCACGCGTCGACGCGGTGCTTCATGTTGTCCAGGACGTTCATGAAGTTGATGTAGGCGTCGTAGGGACTGTCGTAGGGGCTGAAGTACTTGTGGACGTCTCCATCCGCCCAGTACTTCGTGCACATGTAGTAGAGATGGTCGCTGGTCGAGAGCTTGCGCCAGTCCTCGAGGATCCAGGGGTCTCCGGCCTCGTGCTTGGCGTAGACCGCGTCCCTGAGGGAATAGAGCTCCTCGACCGCGTTGTCCTGCAGCGGATTTCCGAGCCAGGCCGACAGATCACGTTCGGTGTCCGCCCATGAGATCCAGTTCGGTACCGCGTATTCACCGACGGGCTGGTGGCAGTCGAGGACCTGGCTGGGGGTGAGGAAGTCGTTCTGCCCGGGATTCACGTCGTAGATCATCGCGGGAAGCGCGTCGAGGAACTCGAAGATCCCCGTGTCGGCCCACTGGTGTTCACCGAGCGTCTCGTAGTCCATGAAGAGGTTGCAGGTGTAGCCATCTCCGTTGATGTCGTTCACCCACTTGGCGAACTTCTCGGCGGTCAGCGGCCACTCCGCCCATCCACGATTGCTGAATCGGAAGGCGATGTCGTCCGAGAGGCTGTAGTTCTTGAGCAGGAGATGCACCGGCCGTGCGGCCAGGTCCTGAGGGTGGCCGGCGAACTGGGGTGGCGCGTAGACGTAGTTCGGTGATCGGCCCTTGAGGATCCGATCGACGCCCTCGCAGAGGATCGCGCGGTACTCGCCACGATTCCCGATGTGCCAGGCGAGGTCGTCGTGGTACATCAGCTCGGTGTTTCTGAACACCGTGGGCACCTGTCCGAAGAGCTCCTTGATCTTTGCTCGGTGCAGATCGACCTGGTGGTCGAACTCCTCCTTGCTGAAGATGAAGCAGGGGGAATGGTGGCTCGTCTCGCCGATGAACTCGCAGGCTCCGGTATCGGCGAGTTCCTTGAACATGTCGAGTACGTCCGGCGCCCAGAGCTCGAACTGCTCGAGACAGGTTCCGGAGATCGCGTAGCTGACGCGGAAGCGTCCCTCGTGTCGCCTCACGAGATCGAGGATCTTCATGGTCGCGGGGCGATAGCACTTGTCCGCGACCTTGCGCATGATCTCCGCGTTCGCATCGTTGTCGAAGTAGAACGGATCCGAATCGAACACCGAGTACCGGCGGAGTCGGAACGGCTGGTGGACCTGGAAGTAGAAGCAGACGCTGGCCATGACGGTCGGATGATAGGGACTTCGGCGTTCCCGCATCGGATGCGGCTCATAATGCTCCGCAGCGTCCGGCGGGGACGCGCGGAAAACGCGCGTCTTCACTCGGGGTCATCTCAGGAAGCCGCGGGTCTTGAGCAGATCCAGCATGCTGTTGACCGCACTTTCAGTGTCGATTTCGTGGGTTTGCAGGGTGAGGTCCGGATTCTGGGGCGGCTCGTAGTCGAAGTCCACGCCCGGGATGTCCGTAAGGCCTCTTTCGTGCGCTTCGGCGTACAGGCCCGTCGGATCCGACTGGCGGCAGAATTCGAGCGGTGCCGCACAGTGCACCAGTAGGAATCGGTCCCGCCCGACGAGTTCCGCCGCCCGATCTCGGATCGACGCCTGCGGCGCCACGAATCCTGCCAGGCATATAAGACCCTCGTCGTTCACGAGTTTCGCGGTTTCCATCGCACGTCTCAGATTCTCCGAGCGGTCTTCGGCGGTGAATCCGAGGTCGCGATTGAGACCTCGTCGCATCGTCGTGCCGTCGAGTCTGATCGCGACTCGACCCAGATCGAAGAGGGCTCGCTCGAGCATCGCGGCAAGGCGGGTCTTTCCACTCCCCGCGAGGCCCGTCAGCAGCATGGTCACGGGACGCTGGCCGTATCGTTCCTGCCGCTCCTGGGGGCTGACCGGGTTGGGTTCTCCCGATCGACTGTCTCCGCTGACGGGCGAGGCGGTCCAGCGAGAGTCCTGCGTCGCGCCCCGGATCATGCCGGCGGCCATCGTCCAGTTGCCGATGCGATCGACCAGGATCAGGCTTCCGGTCCCGCGTACCTGCTCGTACGGGTCGAATGCGAGGGGGAAATCGGTCTCGATCTCGACCCGTCCGATCTCGTTCAGCTCCAGGTGGTCCGCCTGGGTGAGGTCCAGGGTGTGGATGTCCATCCGATGCACCACCCGGCGGACACGGCAGGGGGTGACCCTGGTGCCGTGCCTCAGGATGAACTCGCGGCCGGCCTGGAGCTTGTCCTCGTGCATCCACACCAGGTCGGCGGTGATCCGGTCCGAGACGGTTGGCGGTGCGTCCGCGGCGGCGATGACGTCGCCGCGGCTCGCGTCGATCTCGTCCTCAAGCACGATGGCGACACTCCGCGGCGATCCCGCGAGTTCGAGGTCTCCGTCGAAGGTGGAGATCTTCGCGACCTTGGAGGAGGTTCCCGCGGGCAGGACCACCACCTCGTCTCCGGGGCGGACCACACCCGATTCGATGCGGCCGCCGAAACCTCGATAGTCAAGATCGGGACGGATGACGTAGTTGACCGGCATCCTGAAGGGCGTGCCCTGTGCCTCGGATCCGATCTCGATCGACTCGAGGAGCTCGAGGAAGTTGGGGCCGTCGTACCAGGGCGCCTTGTCCGAGGAGTCGACCACGTAGTCGCCGACGAGGGCGGACATCGGGACGAAGTGCTGTTCACGGGACGGCAGCTTCGCCGCGAACGCCTCGAAGTCGGACTTGATCGCCTGGTAGGTCTCGTGGCTCCAGTCGACGAGGTCCATCTTGTTGATGGCGACGACGATCCGCGGGATGCCCAGCAGCGAGGTGATGACGGCATGCCGACGGGTCTGGACGCTGACACCGTGCCGGGCGTCGACGAGGAGGACCGCCAGATCACACGTGCTCGCCCCGGTCGCCATGTTCCGGGTGTACTGTTCGTGCCCCGGGGTGTCCGCAACGATGAACTTCCGCTTCTCGGTTGAGAAGTATCGGTACGCCACGTCGATCGTGATTCCCTGTTCCCGCTCGGATCGGAGTCCGTCGACGAGCAGGGCAAGGTCGGCCTGGCCTCCCTGGGTTCCGTACTTCTTGCTGTCGCCCTCGACGGCCGCGAGTTGATCCTCGTAGATCCCCTTGGTGTCGTGGAGCAGCCGCCCGATGAGCGTGCTCTTGCCGTCATCGACGCTGCCGCAGGTGAGGAAGCGCAGCAGTCGCTTCCCCTCGTGGCGTGCGAGGTATTCGTCGATGGTGTCAGTACTGGCGTCGAATCTGGGGTCCATGGTTCACCGGGGTTCGATGGGCGGCGACGGATGCGAAGGCACGATCGGCGGGGCGTCCGAAACTAGAAGTAGCCTTCCTTCTTCTTCTCTTCCATACTGCCATCTCCGTCGTGGTCGATGACGCGTCCCTGTCTTTCGCTGGTGCGAGCCACCAGCATCTCCGTGATGACTTCGGCGAGCGTCGTCGCCTCGCTCTCGACGGCGCCCGTGAGGGGGTAGCAGCCGAGGGTTCTGAAACGCACCATCTTGTCGGTCGGGGTCTCTCCCGGCTCGAGCGGGATGCGGTCGTCATCGACCATGATGAGGACGCCGTCCCTCTCCACGACCGGCCTCGGTGCGGAGAGGTAGAGCGGCACCACCGGAATGTTCTCGAGATGGATGTAGGTCCAGACGTCGAGCTCGGTCCAGTTCGACAGCGGGAAGGCGCGGACACTCTCGCCGGGACCGATCCGGGTGTTCCAGAGATTCCAGAGTTCGGGCCTCTGGTTCTTCGGATCCCATCTGTGATTTCGATCCCGGAAGCTGAATACCCGTTCCTTCGACCGACTCTTCTCCTCGTCTCGACGGGCGCCACCGAGTGCGCAGTCGTACTGACCCGCGGTCAGTGCCTGTTTCAACGCCTGGGTCTTCATCACATCGGTGTAGACCCGGCTGCCGTGGACGAAGGGACTCATCCCCTGGGCGATGCCCTCGGGATTCGAGTGCACGACGAGATCCAGTTCGAGTTCCTTGGCCGTGCGGTCGCGAAACTCAATCATCTCCCGGAACTTCCACGTCGTATCGATGTGGAGGAGTGGAAACGGGATTCGACCCGGCGCGAACGCCTTGCGGGCGAGGTGGAGCATGACGCTCGAGTCCTTGCCGATCGAGTACATCATCACGGGTCGCTGAAAGCTCGCGGCGACCTCTCGGATGATGTCAATCGACTCTGCTTCGAGGGCCTGGAGGTGGGAAAGTTGGTCTTGATCGAGAGACATGACCTGCAGAGCGTAGCAAGTCTGCCCCCTCGCTTCGGTACCATCTTGGACGGTTCATCATCCCCACCTGATCGGAGCGATCGAGATGTCCGAGACTTCTTCTTCCGGCCCCCAGCGAGGCACCAGTTCCAACGTCGTCTGGCACGGCGGCGAGATCGCCCGGGCGGATCGGGAGCGGCGGCTCGGTCAGCGAGCCGGAACCGTCTGGTTTACCGGCCTTTCCGGCAGCGGGAAGAGCACGGTCGCGGTCGAGCTCGAACGTCGGCTCGCCGAGGCCGGCCGGCTCTGCTATCGCCTGGACGGGGACAACCTCCGACATGGACTCAACGGTGATCTTGGGTTCAGCGAGGCCGATCGAGCCGAGAACATCCGTCGGACCGGGGAGGTCTGTCGACTCCTGGTGGATGCCGGCGTCATCGTCCTCGCGAGCTTTGTGAGTCCCTTTCGCGCAGATCGGGATCAGGTCCGATCGCTTCACGATGCGGCAGACATGCCGTTCAGCGAAGTCCATGTCCACGTTCCGCTGGAAGTCGCGGAGGCTCGGGATCCGAAGGGGCTCTACGCGAAGGCCCGGGCGGGCGAGATCTCGGGCTTCACCGGCATCGATCAGCCGTACGAGGCCCCCGAGACGCCCGAGTTGCGAATCGACACCTCGACCCATTCGGTGGGCGAGGCGGCCGGTCTCGTGGAGGCATACCTCCAGCGATCGGGCTGGTTGGGAGCGGGTGGCTGAGTCTTCCCGGTCAGCGGAATGGGAAGACCAGCGGGATCATCACGGTGGCCGAAAGCAGCACGATGAGGAGCAGGGGAACCCCGAGCCTCGCGAAATCCCCGAAGCGATACCGACCGGGACCGTAGACCATGAGATTGGTCTGGTAGCCGAAGGGAGTCAGGAAGTTGCTTCCGGCGCCGGCCATGACGCCAAGGACGAAGGGAAGGGGGTTGGCGTCGACCCCGGCCGCGGTGGAGATGGCGATCGGGAAGAGGATCACCGCCGCTCCGAAATTGGTCGCAACCTGGGCGATGAGCGCCGTCGCGAGGACGATCGCCGCGAGCAGCAGGCGGTCGCCGCCTCCGACGGCGTTGGTCAGGTCGACCAGGCTGTTGCCGACCCAGGTGCCGAGTCCACTCTCACGAACGGCGCTACCGATTCCGATGGCCGCGCCGATGGTGATGAGGACGGAGAAGTCGATCGCCTTCCGGGCCATCGAGGCGTTGATGCACTTCGAGCCGACCATCGCCAGCGCGGCGAGCCAGGTGGCCTCGACCGGATCGAGGAGTCCCGTCGCCAGGCAGACGATCATCGCGACGAGGATCCCCAGCGCGAGCGGCGCCTTGCGATGTCGAGGGAATCTCGCCTCTTCGACCGTGGTCGCGAGATGGAAGGCGTTCCCTCGACCATGTGAATTCACGAAGCCGAGGTGGGTCTCCAGGAGAAGAACGTCGCCGGCTTCGAGGACGATGTCGCCAATGCGCCCCTCCACCCGTTCGCCGCGGCGATGGACGGCGATGATGGCGGCGTTGTAGATCGTACGGAACTGACTTTCTCGAACCGTTCGTCCGACGAAACTCGCGGTATCGGCGACCACCGCCTCGACCAGGGTTCGAATCGCAGCCGGCGCATCGACCTTGGTCGCTTGGAGATCCTCGGCTTCGAGACCGTCGAGGCGTCTGATCTCGCCGACACCCGACGTGCCACCGACGAAGCAGAGGACGTCCTCCGCCTCGAGCAGCTCGTCCGGTCCGACGGCTCCGAGTCTTCGTCCTTGTCGTTCGATGGCTGCCAGGAAGAGCCCGGGAAGATGTCTGAGTCCCGCCTGTTCGATGGTCCGTCCGACCAGCGAACCGTTCGAGACGACGATGAATCGCGCTTCGTACCTTTCGAGGTTCTCCTCGCGATTGTCCGCACCTCGATCGGGAAGGATGCGCGGTGCGAAGACGATCATGAAGACGAGGCCGAGCACTCCCGCGACGATGCCGGAGACGCCGACCGCGATGAACTTCATGGCACCCGTCAGCGTCCATGCGGAGTCGACGACGACGCCACCGACTTCCTGCGCCGCGATGTAGTCGGTGTAGAGGCCGAAGATCACGATGTTCGAGGCGGTGCCGATGAGCGTGAGCTGCCCACCGAGGATGCCGGCGAAGCTCAGCGGCATCAGCAACCGACTGGGTGCCACTCGGAGTCGTCGGCAGATGTCGAGACCGACCGGAAGGAACATCGCGACCAGCGGCGTCGTGTTCATGAGGCCCGAGAGCGCCATGACCGGAAGCCCGAGCCGCGCGATCGCGTTGCGGATCGACCTGGGCCGACCGATCAGGAGCGGCGCGAAGCGATCGATCGCACCGGTCTGACGAAGGCCGGAGGCCACGACGAAGAGGGCGCCGATCATCAGGACCGCGGTGTTGGAGAACCCCAGGAACGCGTCCTCCGGTCCGACCTCGCCCGCAAGCAGCAGAAGGGTCAGACATCCCACCATCACGAGGTCGAGCGGCGCCCGGGTCAGGACGACCGTGACGACCAGGAGAAGCAGGATGGCAACGACGACGAGCATGTCGTCTGTGTCATCGGCGTTCTTGGGGTCCCAGCCGCGGTTTTCCGACGCGGAAGCCCGGGGATTCAGCCGGCTCGAGCGGTGCGGGCTGGTGCGGCCGTCGGCCGTCCCTCGGTCGAGACCACCTCGAGAATCCGATCGATGACCCGCTGTTGGGCGTCGGAGGTCAGATTCGATCCGCTTGGCAGGCAGATTCCCTGGGTGAAGAGGCGATCGGCGACCGGCGTGCCCCCATCATGGGCCCAGAACGGGCAATCCGAGAACACGGGCTGGAGGTGCATGGGTTTCCAGACCGGTCGTGCCTCGATCCTCGTCTCGGCCAGTCTTCGCACCAGCGTCGAGGCATCGACACCGAGCCGCGTCGGGTCGATCATCGCCGCCGTCAGCCACCGCGTCGCGTGGTGCTGTGCAGGCTCGGGCATCCAGCCGATGCCGTCGAGATGTCCGAGTCCGATCAGGTAGCGATCGAAGACGGCGCGGCGTTGGGCGACCCGATCGGAGAGGACCTTCAGCTGGCCGCGGCCGATGCCGGCGAGGATATTGCTCATCCGGTAGTTGAAGCCGATTTCGGTGTGCTCGTAGTGGGGAGCGGGATCGCGGGCCTGCGTGGCGAGGAATCGAGCTCGGGCGATGAGCTTCTCGTCGTCGCCGACCAGCATCCCACCACCCGAGGTGGTGATGATCTTGTTGCCGTTGAACGAATAGACGCCGAGTCGTCCAAAGGTTCCCGCCGGCCGATCGCGATAGGTCGCGCCGAGGCTCTCGGCCGCATCCTCGAGAATCGGTACGCCGTACCGCTCGCAGATCTCGACGATCCGAGTCATGTCCGGACTCTGGCCGTAGAGCCCGACCGGCACGACCGCCTTGGGAAGCCGGTTGTGCTTCGCGGCGTCCTCGAGTGCGCGTGAGAGCGCTTCGGGGGACATGTTCCAGGTTTCCGGTTCGGAGTCGATCAGGACCGGGCGAGCGCCGAGGTATCGGATGGGATTGACGGTGGCCACGAACGTCAGGCTCGAGCAGAAGACCCAGTCTCCAGGACCGACATCGAGGAGATGCAGGCCGAGATGGAGCGCCGCGCCGAACTCGCGGCGCTGGCGCTGTCGCCTCACACCGAGCTGGTGCTCGCGCACATCGTCGACTTTTACGGGAGCCCGCCGCGTCGCTCGCCGC
>PKCT01000139.1 GCA_002862325.1 Phycisphaerae bacterium | reverse complement strand
CCTTGTTCTTCATCAATCGCCCGGTCTTGAACTTGACGGTTCGACGTGCGGGAACATCCACCTGCTCGAGCGTCTTGGGATTCTGTGCACGCCGTGCGGCACGCTCTCGAATCTCGAACACGCCGAAGTCCCGGAACTCCAATCGATTACCCTTTCCAAGCTCTTCGATCACTTCGTCGAGGAATGCCTGAACCGTGCGCTTCACATCGGCGCGAGACTGCTGCGTCTCCGCGGCGATTCGATCGACGATTTCCTTCTTGGTGGTGGTACGTCCGGACAAATCCGTCTCGAGGACGGACTCGGGGGCCTGCAATTCGGTCGACATGGGTCTCTCCTGGTCAGCGACGTCTGGTTGTGATTCCCGGATGACGTAAACCAACTACGAGTATCAAACCGACCCTCCCTGTCTGTCAAGCGGGAAACGATGACAAGGGGAAGTTACAGAAAGAGTTAGGGGTTTGGACTCGGTAAACACCTGATCTCGATCTCCAGAAGATCAGGGAATCAGCGTCGCTGATCGAAGCTGCGAATCCGCCAGAGGAGGTTCGACTGGACGCGTCCGTTAATGACCCGCTGGTCGTCCCTCACGTCGACGGTCCGTCGCCGAACCTCTGCAGGAGGCTGATAACGACCGCCGAGGATCCCATCGCGTCGACCGGCATGGCTGGCCAAGGCCTCCACGCCGGTGAGATCCCCGAGCGCAAGCTGGGTTTCGCTCGGCAGCACCGTGACGGAGGGTGCTCGGTCGGCCTGGGCTTCTTCGAGGGCGATATCACGTGCCGTGGGCTGAGATTGACATCCCAGACCCATCACGAGGATGACGCATCCCAATCCTGAGGTTGTGACCGCTCTGATCCACATGGCTACGTGCGCAAGTATTGCCTGAACCATGGGTTCTGCCAGGAAACTTCCCCACCCGAAACCACAAAGAATAACCTTGGAGGTTATTCGGACGTGGACTTTTCTCGGAGACGATCGATGATCGCGGTCGACCCGAGCCCGGGACGGTGCGAGAGCACCGTGACCTCGATGCCAAGCTGCTTGAGGAGGTCGAATTCGGCGATCTGCTCCGGCGCGTAGTCACCGCCCTTCACGTAGAGCTCTGGGGCGACACCTTCGATGAGAACCGACGCGGTGTCTTCCGAAAACACCACGAGGTAGTCCACCGACTGCAGCTCGGAGAGAACCTCGAGTCGCTCTTCCTGTGTGAAGATCGGGCGCTCGGGTCCTTTCAGCCGACGAACGCTCTCGTCCGCGTTGATACCGACGACCAGGACGTCGCCCTGCTGCCGTGCTTCGCGAAGGTATGCGACGTGACCGGCGTGAATCACATCGAAGCAGCCATTGGTCAGAACGACTCTTCTACCGTCGCGACGATGGACCTCCAACTCCAGGGAGAGGTGCTCGAGCGTCCGAACCTTGCCACGCCCGGCGCCTCCCGCATGGAGAGCCGCCCGTCGAAGATCGGCGAGGGGGACGGGCTGTGCGCCGGCGAGCTCGACTTCGATGCCCGCCGCGAGATTCGCCAATCGTACGGCCTCCACCCCGGTGATCCCTCGCCCCCACGCGGCGGCCAGGGCTGCGAGCACCATGTCTCCCGCGCCCGTCACGTCGTATACGGATCGCGCTTCGGTGGGCAGATGGATGCATCCAGCCTCGTCCACCAGCATGGCACCATCGCGGTCGAGCGTCAGCACCACCGCATCCAGATCGAACTCGGTCGACAGTTCCTGCGAGATCTCGGCGGCGACCGAGAGATCCGTTCTCAATCCACCACGCCGCCCCGACGCGAGCTCCGCTTCACTCCGATTCGGCGTGACCAGCGTGGCCCCTCGGTACCGAGAGTAGTCAGAGATCGAGGCCGGATCGACGAGAATCGGGATCCCGGCCTGACGGCACCGCTCGATGAGACCCTGACAGAGTCGCGGTGGACAGGCTCCCTTCGCATAGTCCTCGAGACAGACCACGTCGACATCGCCTGCCCCGATCGTGCGATCGATCGCGGCCAAGAGACGATCCACGATTTTGTCAGACGCCGGTGCACGGCGTTCGATGTCCATGCGAAACATCTTCTGGGGGTGGCGATGCTGCGCGAGTCCGACCAGGCTTCGCTTGACGGTCGTCGGTCGGCTCGCGTCGACCACGAGTCCTTCGGTTCCGCAGCCGAGCTTGGAGAGGGTCTCCGCGAGATGGCTGCCGCTCTCGTCGTCTCCGACGAGGCCGACCACCTCGACATCGACCTCCAAGCCTCTCAGGCATGCCGCGACGTTCCCCGCACCACCTGGTCGTCGTTCCACGGACTGATCGCCTTCGACCGCGAACACCGGGACGGGCGCGTCGGGACTCAGACGTTCCGCGGCGCCGCGCACCGTCTCGTCGAGCATGAAGTCCCCGACAAGGAGGATCTTTCCACCCCCGATGCGGGCGGCGACTTCGATCAGTCGAAGTCCGGGAGGCGAGGCCGTCTTGTACGAGTTCTGACTCACACCACAGAGGGTATCAGCCCCCGCGTCGCAGGACCTCCAGCACCAGCGATGTCAGGTCCGACTCGCCCTCGAGAAAATCGATCCGAAGCTTCGGGACGAGCACGGGGATTCCGTCGAGACGATCGGTGTCCGCGGCCCACTTCACCCAATCCTTCGCCGTCGTGAAGATCGAATCGGCCCCGTTCCTTCGAGCCTCCGAGGCAAGCTCCGAGAGCGTGGCGGGCGTGTACGTCGCATGATCGCGGAAGAAGCGGACCCCTCGAAGATCGGCCCCCGCCTCGACCACCGAATGCCGAATGGACTCGGGATGCCCGGTTCCGAAGACCGCGAAGATGGACCTGCCTTCCAGAGACTCGACCTCCTGAAGCCTCGACTCTTCCCCTCGATACTCCACGACCCCACTCCACCGATGCCGGGCCCAGGCGATCGGGGCCCGGCCGTGATGCCGTTGAATGGTGCGAGCCAGCGTCGGATCCACCTTCGTCGCACGAGTCACGATCACCGCATCCGCCCGACCGAGCGAACTCAATGCCTCGCGCCTCGGCCCCGCTGGGAGCATCGGCCGGTCGAGACCCGTTCGCGATGCATCGATGAGAACGAGGTCGAGGTCGCGATGCAACCTCCGATGCTGGAAGCCGTCGTCGAGAATCACGCAATCCGGGGTTGGCTGAAGCCGTTGGATCGACGCGAGCCGGTCAGCGCCGAGCGCGACGGGGACATCGGGAATCTCCATCGCGTATTCGGCGGCCTCATCCGAAAGACCGTTGGCGGAAGCTCGATAGCCCCGCATCGCGATCGCGGGATGTAAACCGTCGTCACGTGCCGTCTCTGCGAGCCAACGACAGACGGGGGTCTTTCCAGTCCCCCCCATCACGATGTTTCCCACCGACACGACAATGGGATCGACCCTCGCCACCCCGACCTCGCGATCGAATCTCCGATTCCTGTACGCGACAGCGGCAGCGTACGCCGGTACGAACGGCAGAAGGAATGGCGTCGCCCATCTTGGAGGTATCTCACCCGGCATTCGCGTCCTCGTGGTTGTCGATCGCCTGCCTGAGATTCTGAGCGTCTCTGAGCATGTGCCGCTGCAGACTCTCCCGGTAGAGCAGGGTCGTCAGGATCACATCGATTCCCGCGGTAACGACCACGGCGAACATCGAGATTCCCACGATGAACCAAGAGGCAAGATAGGGAATCGGCATCTCCTTCGAATCGACGATCGAGACTCCGACCACGATTCCCCCCATCGCGATCATTCCAAAGACGAGCCCCCACCGACGACAGACTCGTCGCGATCTTGGAACGGAACCACGCCCGAGTCGCAACCAATACCAGACCGCCACCACGACATACGCCGCGGTGAGACCGACCATCGGAGCCGCTGGCGCCATCGTCTTCGCGAGAGATGCGAATAGTCCTGGCTCCTCAATCATGCCGAGCCCTCTCCTCCAATCGTCGGAGAAACGGAACCAGAGTCCGCAACGGAAGCCCCATCACCGTCGAGGGATCTCCCTCGCACGCCACGGGCCAACCTGCTTCCTGTCGATCGACCAGGTTGTATCCACCCGCCTTGCCTTTCCATTCTTCCGAATCGAGGTACGCGTCGAGCTCGGTTGAGGGGATTTCCGACATGGTGACGCGAGCTCGATCGCCGAACAGCCAGCGAGATCCCTTCCGATCCAGTACGCAGACTCCAGAATAGGTGTGATGCGATCTCCCCAGCATGGATTTCAGCATGGTGGCGGCCTCCCGCCTGCTGTGCGGCTTGCCCAGGACGCCACCATCGACCACACAGACCGTGTCGGCCGCGATGGTCACCAATTCGCTCGCACCCGGCGGCCCGACCTGGGCGGCCTTGAACCAGGCCAGAGCCATCACCAGATTCCACGGCGAATCGATCTCCACATCAAGCAGCCCATCGTCTATGACGGGAGGCCTTGACAAGACCGACCAACCTTCAGCCTGCAGAAGGCCCCGTCGTCTCGGACTCGCACTCGCCAGAATCAGGGAGCTCACGAAAGACCTCCTGCGGTCGCATTCAATCGCTCACGACTCGCCGTAACGACCTGCTGAAGCGAGATCCCACGCATGAGACCATCGTCGAGACCACGATCGCGATAATGAACCCCCGGAGGGATCCCCTCCGCTCGAATGCAGTCGGAGAACCTCCCGTACGGACCGCAGAGGGTCGGATCCGTCGGGCCGAAGAGGCCGATCAGCGGCCGTTCGAACCCAACCGCTGCGTGGAGCATCGCGGAGTCGTTGGCGACGACCAGATCGGCATCGCGAACCGCGGCCATCGACCATGCCAGGGGGCCCGAGCCCGCAAGAATGTGGACGGCCTCCCCAAGCTCCTTGAACGCCGAGAGACGCGAGCGTTCGCCACTGCTGCCGAGAACGACGATTCGATGGCCCGCGTCGACGAGATCCCGTGCCAGGTCGACCCAGCGATCCATCGGCCATTCCTTCGTCTTCCAGCGAGAGGTCGGGGCGAGGGCCACATGTGAACCGCCGTCCAGGAAGCGGGTCTTCCAGTCGCGCCACCCTTCCTCCACGTCTCCAGGGACGTACAGCTTTAGGTCGCAGACTGGTTCTATCTCGGCCCCGCGCAAGAGCTCGAACATGCGATCGACGGCGTGCAAGGACTTCGAAACGCGAATCCGCTCGTTGAGTCCGACCCAGCCGAGCTCACGAGCGTCCGCGTAGCCGATGCGACGCCTCCCGCCACTGACAAGCGACATGAAGCCACTCCGCCCGAGCCCCTGCGCATCAACCACGACGTCGTACTGACCACGCAGCGATTTCGTGAACGACATGAGACTGCGCCAACCTTGCGGACGTCGCCACCACCCCCGAAGGTAAGTACGAGGAAACGGAAGCACGCCTTGGACGGACGGGTGACCCCGGACCGCGTCGAGAAACTCCTCTTGAACTACCCAGTCGATGGAAACACCTGGAAATGCCTGCTCGATTGAGACCGCAAGTGGTACCGAGCGAAAAACATCCCCCAGCGCACTCGGACGAATGATTAGAATGCGAGGAGAGTGGATCAATCCGGTGCCCCTTTGGCTTGACGCCGACGCGACTTTGGAGAATAGTCCGGACGCGTGCTGATGGGGACTGAACTGGACAATAGAAGGCACCGAGATCTGAATGTGAGCCAAGAGAACGACCCATCCCAGTCCTCGGCCCCCGGCACCGGCAGCAAAGCCGGCGCCGGATATGACACCATGATGGGCCGGGTGGTCGTTGAACGAGGCCTCGTCAGCGCTTCCGAGCTCGAGAGGGCCCAGAGCCGTCAGGAGCTTGATCCGGGCGCGAGTCTCGCCGATGCGCTCCTCTCGGAGGGGTTCGTCACCACCACTCAGATCGATCGACTTCGAAGCGAGATCGATTCCGAACGCGGTACGCAGCGACTGCCCGGGTATCAGATCATTCGAAAGCTCGGCGCCGGTGCGATGGCCACGGTCTATCTCGCGAAGCAGATCTCCCTGGACCGATTGGTCGCGATCAAGGTCCTACCGAGGCGATACAGCGACAACGCGGACTTCATCGAACGCTTCCAGAAGGAAGGACGAGCGGCCGCGAAGCTCAACGACCCCAACATCGTGGCTGCGTACGACGTCGGCAATTCCGGCGACCACCACTACTTCGTGATGGAGTACGTGGACGGCGAGACCGTGTACGACCGCATATCCGCGAACAAGAGATTCGACGAGGCCGAAGCGATCGCCGTCACGCAGCAGGTTGCGTCGGCGCTCACGCATGCCCACGAACGCGGCTTCATCCATCGCGACATCAAGCCTAAGAACATCATGATCTCGCGCGACGGGGTGGTGAAGCTCGCGGATCTGGGCCTGGCCCGCGCACTCAGTGACAAGGACGCAGCGGAAGCGGAGGCCGGCAAGGCGTTCGGAACCCCCTTCTACATCTCGCCCGAACAGATCCGCGGCAAGGTCGACATCGGACCGCAGGCCGACATCTACGGCCTGGGTGCGACGCTCTATCACATGGTGACCGGAAGAGTCCCTTTCAAGGGGAAGAATCCGTCGGACGTGATGTATCGCCATCTCAAGGAACCGCTCGTACCGCCGGATCACGTCAACCCCGCGGTCTCGAGCGGACTCGCGCAGATCATCGAGATGATGATGTCGAAGAACCCCGCGGATCGATATCGCACGGCCATGGAGCTGTCCGAGGACCTCTCACTCGTGGCCGACGGCCGAAATCCGCGATTCGCGCGGAGCACGCTCGACTTCGGAAGCGTCGTCACTCCGAATTCGAATGCGGCGGACGAGGTGGAGGTGGTTCGCTCCTCGAGTTCGTCGGGCCTGAGCAACTACACGTTGCTGATCCTGGTCGGCCTGGTTGTGAGCGTCCTGCTCAACCTCGCGCTGATCGCGATGTTCGCCGCCAGTACGAAGTGATTCGGACCGCGCCTCAGTCGATCTCAAAGAGAAACTCGACCTCGACCGAAGCGTCGAGCGGCAGGGCGTTGACGCCGACGGCGGCGCGAACGTGTCTTCCCGCATCGCCGAACACGGCGATCATCAGATCGCTGACTCCATTGGCGACCTTGG
Organism: Phycisphaerae bacterium; assembly: GCA_002862325.1. GTDB lineage: Bacteria > Planctomycetota > Phycisphaerae > Phycisphaerales > SM1A02. The sequence continues at coordinate 7,236 of PKCT01000139.1, read as the reverse complement.
GCTGGGCGTCGAAGCGACCATCGGATTGCACGAAGACGCCGACCCGCAGAACCGACCGAATCCGGTTGAGATCCTGGCCGAGGGCATCGTTGGCCACCGCCAGGGCATTCACACCACAGGCCCTTGCGGCGATCCCACCCTCTTCGATGGTGGTCGACGAGGGAATCGGCCCTGTCGCGATCAACTGACCGTCCATGAAGGGGAGTTGTCCGCTCACGAAGAGGTGGTTCCCCGTCACCCGGGCCGGAACATAGGAGGCGACGGGGGCCGGAGGATCCGGGAGCTGGATGCCGAGATCGGAGAGTCGGTTTGTGATGGAGCTCATAGCGGGGATCAATCCAGGTACGTACTCGTGGAGCCGGGTGGAGGCTATCCGGCCCGACGACTCCTTGCATTAACGATTATCGGTCGTTGTGGAGACATGCCAAGACCCTTCGTTCCAAATCTCACCAATACCGACACGTTCGTGGAACTTGACACGCTCGAAGAGCGGAATAGGGTGTAACTCCCAAGGCGTCCTCGCCTGTGGGATCTGGGTTTCGGCACCCCTATTCTCTCGCTCGGTTTCATTCGAACCCTGCGAATTCGAGCTGGATCGCGTCGAGCACCATGTGGGATTCGTTCCCTCGCTCCTGCTTCCTCCCCCAGGTTCTTTGGGGGGTCAAAGGCTCCACCGCACTCATACGCTGGCATGGCCAGCTCCTTATGAGCCGACGCCCAGGACAACACAGCCCCTTCGCCTCGATGGCGCAGGTCTCGGCACGGAATCACTCCCCGTGAATTCGATGGTGAGACCTCCAGGTGTCCGAGGTTAGATGGACGAAGCGCGTCGAATACGCGTGCTTCCTGTGAGCACCACAACGTGCTGCACCTCCCATCGGAATGTGGGCTCCGCACCTAGGGCGTGTGCGACTCCTCGAGATCCCGATCCGAGACCTCGAGTGACCGATCGAACATCGGAACACCACACGTTTCTCCCGGACTCGAGTCTCGAACTCGACGCCCGGGACGGCTGATGATCTCGTGATCGCCCTCGCCAGTGAAGAGGGCGTGACAAGGTAAGGTATAGTTTCCAGTAGATTTATAGTTCTTTATCTTCGATTTCTTGGAGGTTCAAGTTCCATGCGAAAGCATCAAGGTTTCACCCTCGTGGAGCTGCTGGTGGTCATCGCCATCATCGCACTGCTCATCGGGCTCCTTCTCCCGGCACTTGCGAAGGCCCAGGCCTCCGCGAAGACGGTCAAGGACGCCAACAACCTGGCCCAGGTCCACAAGGCGATGCTCATCTTTTCCCAGAGCGACGCCGGTGCCGACTACCTGCCCCAGCCGGGTCGAATCAACCGATTCACCCATCCGAAGCTCGGCCGAGTTCCCGGCAAGGGTCCGGCGAACTGGAAGAAGGACTCGACCGGCCACCTGTTCTCCTCGATGATCGCGCAGGAGTACTTCAACACCGACATCATCATCTGCCCGTCCGAATCGAACCCCGCTATCGAACAGTTCGGCAAGAAGTCCGACGACGAGTTCGAAGCGTACGACTACCTCGCGTACAAGCCGGGTGACGACGTCTACTGGATGGGCGATACGGCGGACCCCGTCTCCGTCGCCCCCGGTGCAGCACTGATCGGCACCCCCAACACGATCTTCCGAGCCAAGATCAACCGCCCCCTCGAGTCGGGCGGCAAGGGACACGTCTCCTACGCCCACTGCATGCTTTCCGGCGACCGCAGAGCGACCGCGTGGCGAAACTCGGGCGACAGCTCGAAGGTCTGCCTCGGCAACCGTGGCCCGAAGAACGGTGCGACCTCCGGTGACGAGTACACCAACAGCCCCACGCTGCTCTTCCACGGCCCGGCCCAGGAATGGCAAGGTCACTACTGCTTCGGCGACAACCACGTCGAATTCGGCAAGAGCTTCTTCCCGCCGAACGTTTCCCACGAGTGTGGAAACGACACCATCGCGCCGGACAACGTCTTTGCTGCGGAATTCACGAACTGCGGCCCCCAACTCATCAATGCACACGAGCAGGGCGACGCGTGGCTCGCTCAGAATGAAATCATGTCCGAGGATGAAGAAGGTAACCCCAGGCCCTTGGCCTACTACGACAGGGCCGTTGCACCCTGAGCCTTCTTTCTCGACACGTTTCTTCTCAAGCGTGATCAACCAACAGATATCCTCCGAAATGGAGTTCCACTGATATGAAAAAGCGACAAGGATTTACCCTCATTGAGCTGCTCGTCGTGATGGCAATCATCGCGCTGCTGCTCGGCCTGCTGCTGCCCGCACTCGCGAAGGCTCGACAGACCGCCCGGCAGGTGAAGTGCGGCACCCAGCTCAACCAGATCTTCAAGGGCAACCTGATCTGGTCCACCGACAACCAGCAGGATTCTCTCTGCCTGCCTGGTCTCGTCAACCGGGCCCCGAACCGGGCCGGCAACAACATCCCCGGCCAGGGGAAGGAAGACCTCGCGCGGAACAGCCACGCGAACCTCTACGCCGCGTTGATCACCGGCGAGTACTTCGGTGCCAACATCCTCGTGAGTCCGAGCGAGGCCTCAGGAAACGTCCTGGTCAACTCGATCTACGACATCGCGGCCTACAACCCCGGCACGGACGTCTACTGGGACGAGGACGCTCTGACCAGGTTCAAGTGCGACCTCGACAACGTCTGCCATACGAGCTACGGCGCTATGCTGCTCAATGGCAAGCGAAAGGACCGGAAGTGGTCGAACGCCCTCGATTCGCGTCACGTGCTGTTCGCGAACCGCGGCGTCGAGGACTCGAGCTACGCTCCGGAGGACTACGCCGCCTCGAAGACGCTTCTCATCCACGGCCCCTCGAAGCAGTGGCAGGGCAACATCCTCTTCGGCGACGGACACGCCGAGCTTGCCCAGAACTTCACGCCCGAGTCGATCGCGCAGATTCGCGCCGCCGGCAGTGGGAATGCGACCGAGCCTGACAGCCTCTTCAACCTCGAAGGCGATCAGAGTGGTGCCCTCAGCAACGGCGGCCAGGGCAGCGATGTGTTCATCTGCATGATCGACGACACCGGTGAAGAGTCGACCAGTGCAGACAGCATCAGAGAGCTCGATTGGGAAAGCAACATCAGCTGGGATTGATGAAGTCGGTCCGCCGAACAACGGCGGCACCGATTCGACGATTCGTAAATCGAGGCCGCTCGGATCTTCCATCCGAGCGGCCTTTTCCTTGCCACTCCACCTCGGCGGCCGCGCGCGTCACGCCGCTAGGATGTGACGTATGACGAATCTGTCGCCAACGAGCAGACGCCTTCGGATCGGCTGGCTCATCATGCTTGCGGCGTCCCTGGGTTTGATGGTCCCGGACTGGCGGGCCGACGGCGCTGAAATCAGCTCCTCGTCCGCATCGCAGGAGGACCCCCTGGGAGTGCCCGCAGGTCGCCAGGCCAATCGAGTCGCGATCATCCCGCTCCATGGGCCGATCGACCAGATGACGGTGAAGTCGCTTCGCCGCCGCCTGGCCGAGGCGAACGCGGCCGGATTCGATGCGGTGGTGCTGGAACTCGATACGCCTGGGGGCGATCTCAATGCGACGTTCGAGATCCTCGAGATCGTCCGAACCGAAGCGCCACCCAACACCGTCGCGTGGATCCGCCCCAAGGCCTTCAGCGCAGGTACGATCATCGCGCTCTCGGCCCGAGAGATCATTACGTCGCCGACCGGCGTCTTCGGAGATGCTGCACCGATCCAAGCCCTACCAGGTCTCGGCCTCCAGCAACTTCCCGCCGCGGAACGCGCGAAGATAGAAGCCCCCCTGCTCTCCGAACTCGTCTTCGACGCACGGAGACAGGGCTGGGACGAGAAACTCGTACAGGCCTTCGTCGCGGTCGATATCGAACTCTGGCTTCTGCGGAATCGGACGACCGGAGAGATCCTCTTCGTCGATGTGGACGAATACGAACGGATCTTCGGTGAACCCCCCGAACGATCCGGTGTGACCCGCCTCCCCGCCCCGACTCCGCGCGACCCCGAGACCGGACTGCTTCCCGGGGCCCTCACAACGCCCGTCGACGCCGGGCCGAAGTTCGAGACGCGCGATGAAGCGATCGAATTCGTTCAGGAAAGACGGTCGCAACGACCGGATCTCGGCCCCGCCGACGCCTCCGCCTGGGAATCGCTCGGCCAGGTCGTTACCAGCGACGAGCTCCTGGTCCTTCGATCGGACGAAGCCATGGCCTACGGCCTGAGCAGTTCGACGGTCGACGGCGAGGCTGCGCTCGCGAACTTCTTCGGAGCCGCGGAGACCACACGTCTTCCGGAGACGTGGTCGGAAGGCCTGGTCCGCTTTCTCACGCTGTGGCCGGTGCGGGCGGTCCTCATCGCGGTGATGCTGGTTGGATTCTTCATCGAGATCGCGGCGCCCGGGTACGGCGTGTTCGGCATCGCCGCCCTCGCCAGCCTCGCGATCCTGGTCGGTGCACCCTGGCTCGCGGGGCTGAGCGATTGGTGGCCGGCGATCGTGGTGATCCTCGGTCTGGGCCTGGTCATCGCGGAACTCTTCTTTCTTCCCGGCTTCGGCCTGGCCGGCCTCGCCGGAGGTGGCCTGATCTTCGTCGGTCTGGTCGGGACCTTCGTCCGCGGCGACCCCTTCAACGCGGCCATGCGGGCCGACCTCATTCGCGGCCTGCTCGCGACGACGATCGGGTTCTTCGTCGCAGGAGGCGCCATCTGGGGACTTTGGAGATTCGTTCCTGGACTCCCCATCAGCCGTCGCCTGGTCCTGGACGAGGCCGTGGGCAACAGCCCGGACCAACCTCCCAGTGCCAGCGAATCGATGAATCTCGATCTAGAACCGGGGGCAACAGGCACCGCGGTGACACCACTCCGGCCAGCCGGTACGGTGGACATCGCGGGTCGAATGCTCGATGCGCGTACCCAAGGCGAATACATCGACGCCGGATCGCCTGTTCGAGTGGTCTCTCACGACCGGTTCGGCGTCGTGGTGGAGGTAAGCACGTGACGATGTTCCCGTCAACCATTGCTCAAACCGCGGGAGACGCGGCGACCGCCGATCCCGTCTGGCTTGCTCTGGGATTCGGATTGGGGCTGCTGGCCCTCCTGTTCTTCGCTCTCGAGATCTTCATCCCCAGTGGCGGCATGATCGGTATCCTCTGCGGCCTCGCCGCAGTCGCCTCGGTGTTCGCGTTCTTCCGCTACGACACCGCCGCGGGCGCGCTTTCCCTCGTCACCTACCTCGTCGCCACGCCGTTCCTTCTCATCTACGGTGTGAAGCTCTGGTCCCACTCATCCATCGGTCGCCGGCTGATCCTGGGCGGGACCGACTCGGTCGACGGCAAGGGACTCACCGAAGAACAGATCTCCGACGAACTCACCCAGAACGCGACCGAGGAACGAGCCAGAGCCGCCGCCTTGATCGGGCAGCGTGGACGAGTACTGACTCCCCTCCGCCCGGTGGGCGTCATCGAGATCTCCGAGACCCGTCACGACGCACTGGCCGAAACCGGCGCAATCGACGAGGGCGCGACGATCGAAGTCATCGAGGTTCTGGACAACCAGATCAAGGTTCGCCTCTGCCGAGACGGCGGAGAGGCTGGAGAGTAGACTCCAGCCTGGAGGATTCGATATGGATACGTGGCTGATTGTCGTCTTGAGTGTGGGCGGCCTGTTCGCCCTGATCGTACTCGCGGTCATGGGCAGATTTCTGGGTCTGTGGATCCAGTCCGTGGTCTCCGGCGCCCCAGTCGGGATCCTCGACCTTTTCATGATGCGGCTTCGAAAGGTCGCTCCCGCGGTCATCGTCCTCAACCGCATCTCTGCGAAGAAGGCCGGGCTTGAACTCTCTGCCGCCCAACTCGAAGCACACTTCCTAGCCGGCGGCGACATCGAACGAGTGGTTCGAGCGATGATCGCGGCGGACAAGGCGAAGATCGAACTCCCCTGGGATCGAGCGACTGCCATCGACCTGGCAGGCCGGGACATCCTTGAAGCCGTGCGCACATCCGTCGACCCGAAGGTCATCGACTGCCCAAGCCAGACCGCGAATCGTGTGACCATCGATGCCGTGGCGGGTGACGGCATTCAACTGAGAGCTCGAGCACGAGTGACCGTTCGAACCAATATCGCCCGCCTCGTCGGAGGTGCGACGGAGGAGACGATCGTCGCTCGGGTTGGTGAAGGCATCATCTCGACAATCGGTTCCGCGGAGAGCCACAAGCGGGTCCTCGAGAATCCCGACCAGATCTCCAAGACCGTCCTCCAGAAGGGGCTCGACTCCGGTACCGCATTCGAGATCCTGTCGATCGACATCGCCGATGTCGACGTGGGCGCAAACATCGGAGCGCAACTGCAGACCGACCAGGCCGAGGCGGACACCAAGCGGTATCAGGCCGAAGCGGAAAAACGCCGCGCCCTCGCCATCGCCCAGGAGGCCGAGCACACCGCGGAAGCCGCCAAGAACCGTGCCCTAGTCATCCTCGCGGAAGCGGACGTCCCGAAGGCCATGGCCGACGCATTCCGCCAGGGCAACATGGGAATCATGGACTACTACCGGATGCAGAACGTGATCGCGGATACCGCCATGCGAAATACGGTCGCCGACCCGGAGGACCGCAACTCGGATTCCTGAGCCTGCGGAAGCTCGAGTGCCCACGATTCACCTCGTCATCCCATTCCTCGACGAGACGTCGACGCTCAGGACGATTGTCGATCGAGTCTTCGAGGTCACCTGGCCCGAGGGTTGGGACGTCTCGGTCATCCTCGTGGACGACGGGAGTCACGAGGAGGCGCAGATCGAATCACGCCGCATCGGGGACTCCCGAGCATCGGTGACGCTCGTTCGACACGAACACAATCGTGGAAAGGGCGCTGCGCTGCGAACCGCGTTCGCGATCGCACTGGACACCGCCGTTGACGCAGACCTCGTGGGCATCCAGGACGCGGACCTGGAGTACGCCCCCGACGATCTCCGCCGTTTCATTGAAGTCTTCGAGGCCGAAGGCGACGACGTCGACGCCATCTTCGGCAATCGATGGGCAAACGAGGTGAAGACCCCCATCTCCTGGATCCATCGTCTCGGCAATCGAACCCTCACCGAGCTTTCGAATCTGGCGACGGGACTTCGGCTGACCGACATGGAGTGCTGCTTCAAGGTCTTCAGAACCCCGCTGCTTCGAAAGATGCTTCCCGAACTCAGTGAGTCGCGATTCGCGATCGAACCGCAACTGGCGGCGGCGGTCGC
>PKCT01000125.1 GCA_002862325.1 Phycisphaerae bacterium | reverse complement strand
GCGCCGAGGGCGAGCACGATGGGAAGTAGACGGACGCCGGGCATGCGGGACTCCGGGGACGCGGTCGGTCAGCGGGCGGGACGACGAGGCGAGACGTAGCGGGGCGGCATCTCCCCGGGCGCGAGGGAGCCGTCGGTGTAGACCCGGAGATTCTCCCGCACATCGTCGCCGAACCAGGAGTCGGCGGCGTGCGACATGGCTTGTCGCTGCCAGTGGACCGCATCCTCGGGCTCCCCTCGCAACCAATGGACCCTGGCCAGGGTGTCCAGATGCGATGGATTGGTCCAACCCTGCAGCGCGTTCGAGCGGCGACTCGCTTCCAGGGCGAAGTCCAGATCGCGCTCCGTGACGTTGGGAAAGGAGACGACGTGCCATGCGAGATCGTTGAGCGTCAGACTGCTGCGCGGAAAACGTTCCATGAGTTCCCTGCCGTGCCGGTAGGCGTCGTCGACCCGGTCCGGATCGAGCAGCAGGACGTCGAACTTCCTGACCTGGAACACCTCGTTCTCGGGATCGAGGGCGGCGGCCTCGTCGAGCACCGCAAGGACGTCGTCGGTCGTCCCCTGGCCTCGCCTGGCGAGTCCCTGGAGTCTGTTCGCCTCGCCAAGCACCGCCTGTCGCGCGCCCCACTCGAGCGCGTCGGCGATGTAGCGTTTCGGCTTCCAGACACCGGACACGATCTGCCCCAGGACCATGGCGCTCTCTTTCGCGTTCCCGTGGTACATGACGGCCCCGTCCTCGTCGATGACCACAACGGCCGGCAGGATCGAGATGCCCAGGGGATCCAGGAACGTCTCGCGCGATCGCTCGTCGGCGTCGACGATGGTCGCGGGTTTCGGCGCTCGATCGCCCAACGCCTCCAGGAAGGCCCGCGTCTGGGCTTCGGGACCCAGCGAGATCGCGAGGGCTTGCAGATCGTCGCGCCCGTCGATGCTGCGAGCGAGCGTGGTGAGATGCTGACTGGTGGCGGGGACGAAGGGCGACCAGAAGAGGAGGATGGTTCGAACGCCGTCAAGCGACTGCGGCGGTGTGCCGACCACGGTCGGCCCGGTGGGCAAGGGTGGCGACGCCTCGCCGATCATGCGGAGTTCGCGGAAGCTCGAGGTCGGCGGGGCGAATCGAGAGGTACCGATGGGCGGAATGCCGTTCTTCGGGTCGTCGTTCGTGGGGGCGTCGGATTGAGCCGCGGCGGCGGTGGCGACCGCCACCAGCGTCGCGCCCAGGGCGATCGTGGGAAGGATGAGTCGTCCGGCCATGAGAGCAGGGTATCCCGACGGTGGACGTGATGGTGGACGACCGGCCAACCAGGCCGTCGATGCGGTCATCGGGCCGCCTCGAAGCTATCCTCCGGGGATGTCCGCATCACCGTCGAATCCGCCATCCCCGGCTCAGATCATCGATGGCAAGGCACTCGCCTACGCCGTCCGTCGTCAGGTCGCGAGGCGGGTGGCCGAGGCCGGGCGTCCGGTTCGGCTGGATGCGGTCATCTCGGGGGACGACCGGGGAGCCGATCTCTACGCCCGAAATCAACAGAAGACCTGTTCGGCGGTGGGCATGGAGTACCACCTTCACCGGCTGCCGGGCGACGTCGATGAAGCGGGGGTGCTCGAGACGATCGACCGCCTGAATCGAATCGCCGACGTCACGGCGATCATGGTCCATCTCCCTCTCCCGGAGACGGTGGAGGCGGAGAGGATCCAGGCCGCGATCCTCGAGTCCAAGGACGTCGAGGGCGTGAACCCGGCCAACATCGGCAACATCGTCTACGGACGTCGGAGCCTCGTGCCGTGCACCGCGCTCGCAAGCGTCGAGTTAATCGAATCGACGGGAATCGATCTCCGTGGTCGCCGTTGCGTCGTGGTCGGTGCGAGCAACATCGTCGGCAAGCCGATCGCGGTGCTCTTGATGCGGGCCGAGGCGACCGTCGTCTCGACCAACAAGTACACGGAAGGACTCACCGAACTCACCCGATCCGCAGATGTACTCGTCAGCGCCGCCGGCGTACCCGGACTCATCTCCGCGGACATGGTCAAGCCGGGCGCCGTCGTGATCGATGTCGGCATCAATCGGATCACGGGGCCGGATGGTGAGCGAATGACGGTGGGGGACGTGTGCTACGACGAGGTTCGGGCGGTCGCGGGATACGTGACGCCGGTGCCCGGAGGGGTCGGGCCCATGACGGTCGCGATGCTTCTTCGCAACACCGTCGACGCAGCGCTCGAAGGGTGAGACGCCCGCAACGCCTCGGCCGACCCGACCGCGGATGATCGGGATACGCGGAAACAGACGGACCAGAGGCGGGAGGTCCCTCGGATCCGGCCGCCTCGTCCGGTCCCACGGCCTCGATGATCAGAAGCCGACGGAGTTCTTCGTGCCCTGCTTCTGCACTTCGGCGAGCTTGGTGAAGACCTCGCGTCCGGTCCGGGCGTCGGTCAGCGTCAACGAGAAGTAGTAGTTGGCTTGCTTGGTCGAGCCGGCGGAGCGCTTGAGCTGCTCGACCTTGCCGGTCAGGAAGAAGTCGGGATCGAGGCTGTCGACCGACGCCTTGCCCTCGCGGAACGCCTGCTGCTTAAGGGCGTCCTGCGATTCCTTGGACTCCGGGTTCGAGCCGTAGGCGGTGACGACCTGGGCCTGACCCGAGTTCACCAGCTGCTCCCGCATCTTGAGGATGACCACATCGACGGGGAAGTTGCTGCTCGTGTCGTTCACGAATCGCTCGATGCGGATGCGCGCGGGTTGGTGGGCGGCGCTCTTGAGGACCCCGGTCGCGATCATCTCGGAGAGGATCTGGTTCGCGGCCATCGAGAGATCCTGGGCGTCGACCTCGCCGACGCTCACGATCGAGCTGGTGCCGCCGGGTTCCTGGTACTTGGCGGGAGAACCGCAGGCGACGAGGACGGCGGGAACGGCGAGGACGCCGGCGAGACGAATGGTGTTCAGCGTGCGGGGCATGTTGGGTTTCCGTGAAGACGTGCGAAGGGCGAAGGACCGCGGATCACTGGCCGCGACGCAGTTGAAGCTTGAAGTCGGTGGCCGCTTCCGACGGCGCGACCGAGGAGATCATGATGGAGCCGCCGGCGGGGACCGACGTCGCCTTCCAGGTGTAGATCGACGAGGGGATCACGTTGCCGCGAGCATCGAGCCACTCGAACTTGTAGGAGAAGCTCCGGGTCCGAAAGCCGTCGTTGGCCACGTCGACCTGGGTCTGGAGAGGCCCCCCCTTGGTCGGGTACATCCGCACGTCGGTCGCCTTGAGGAAGATCTGGGTGAAGAGATCGTTGACCTGGGTGCGGGTACTGACCTGGTCCTCCGAGGGCGCCTGGCGGGTGGTCGTCGTGTTGACGGTGCCGCAGCCGACGACGGGGAGAACGAGGAGAGCGGTCGTGAGGAGGACTCGTCCGGCAAGAGTGGTGTTCGATCGCATGGGCGGACCTCAGTCAGTTGGAGGTGGGAGAGAGGGGAATGACCTGGATCGACGCCTTCGGAGTCGATCGACTCGGAAGGGTGACCATGACGATGGTATCCGACCCCGGCGAGACGTCGACCGTACCGATCTCCCGGTCGGTTGAGAATCGCAGACGTCCATCGGGTGGCGTCGGGATGCGAGCAAGGGCGATAAGGTTGGGCAGGCTTCGCCAGCAGCGGGTGTCGGCGGAGGTGGTGGCGGCCTGGTAGATGATTCCTGCGATCTGCCCCCAGCTTCCTCCGGCCTCCTTCGCACCGTAGGTCGCGGCGGCCTTGGCCGTGCTCGAGAGCAGCTCCTGCAGGATGACCTGGGGAAGTTTCGCCTTGAACTCGCTGGCGCGAATACGGGCGAGATCCGCGAGGGCGACGGTCTCGACGCGTCGTCCGCCCCCCTCGACCCACATGTTTCGATCGAAATTCTCCGGGAACTGCATGATCGGAAAGGCGCCGGAGACGTAGTTCACGTCGCCCCAGGGGATCGGGATGTCGAGTCGAAGCTCCTTGAACCACGGCGCAAGGCCGGTCATGAAGTAGACCCAGGTCGCACCGCCCGCCGGGGTGCCGGCACCGATCATCTCGAGATCGCCGGCGATCATCGCGGCGGCGTCCGGACTCAACGCGGCGGCAGTTCGGAAGGTCTGATTCGGATTGCGGATTCCGCGACCCGCCGTCAGGTAGTAGACGCCCTGGACGTGCGCGAGAAAGGGATTCGCGAAGTTCGCGTATCCCTCGTACGCATCGAGATTCGAGAAGTACTTCTCCAGGTACGCGTTCGCCGTCGACTGCGACTCTGCCGAGATCCCCTTGTCGCTCGAGGCCTTGGCGAGCTTCTCGTCGGCGTTGGCGATCTCCTTCTCGTACCGCGTCTTGAGATCCTGCTGCCAGTCGGCGGCGAGGTTCAACGCCACCCGCCCATCGTCGAATCGACCGATGCCCATCAGCTCGAGGCCGTACAGGGTCGAACACATGATCCGATCGGACGGGGTACCGAGGTAGTCGGACATCGCCTGGTTGATCGCGGTGGTGACGATCGCCTCGGTCACCCTCGCTTCCGCCTCGGTGTCGAGATAGGGACGCATGAGCGTCTGGGCATGGCCGAGATAGTCGATGGTGCTCGAGGCCGCATCGGCGAGCTGGTTCGTTCGGCCGGCCTCCAGGAGATAGAGGACGTCCTCTTCACCCGGGCTGCTCGCGGCAAGGGCGTCCTTCGAGGACGCCTTCTCCGAGGCTCGTTCGGCCGCTTCTGCGTAGCGTCCCGCTTCCAGGTCGGACACCATCGCTGCGTTGAAGCTCCGATACTGGCTCTGACAGCCGGTCGAAAGAACCAACAGGGCGGCGAGCAGGAGGCCGTGGGTGGTCTTCACAGGCAGGTCTCCTTCGTCGGAAGACGCCGGGGGTGCGAGCGAATCAGGGCACGGTCCAGAAGAGGGGATAGCCGCCGATCGTGGTCACGTTGGACGTGTCGATCCGAAGGTGGCTCTGCTCCAGGAAGGTCTTGATGCCGTCGGCGATCTTCTGCTGATCCTCACGCAGGGCCGCCCCGTCCTTGAGGCTCTCGAAGAAGGCGGCGGACTGGAGCCATCGGGCCCGCCCCTCGGGCGTGAGCTGCATCGGAATCCGAAGCTTGAGGCCGGGCTGGGCGTTGACGAATCGATCGACCGGCTCGAGGTCGGGCGCACTGACCCGCAGGCGTTGCGGCCCCGGGTTCATCTGGATCGTTCCCGGCGCCGTACCGACGAGGAGGCCGTCGACCATCACCTCGGCGGATTGGGGGATCAGGTTGTATCGCTCGGTGGTCACCGTCCAGGTGCCGTCCTTCTTGACGATGCCGGGAACCGTCATCTCCCGAAGGTCGATCGAGATCTCGACCGAGACGGACCCGGTGGCGGCGGTCGCAGGACGCCGACTTTCGGACTGGGCGCGAGCGGCGATGGCCTGGCGCGAGATCGTCTGGCCGGCATCGCGGAGGAGCATGTCGACGTTGGTGGGGGTGCGCTGCAGTGTCGCGGTCTGTCGGATGGTATCCGTCGCGGACGCGGTGTCGGCGGCGATCGCGGCCCCGCTCGCGCCGTCGATGAGCCGCCACGGAACCTCCAGCGTGGTCGTGACCACGTCGGTCGCCACCTCGAGCTTCGGATCGGTGAGGGTTCGCCGATCGACGTCGAGCGTGGTGATGGTCGCGACCACGAAGTCGGAGGCGCCGAGCATGCCGGCGAGCGCCTTCGCCGAGGCCTGGTCCGAGAGGAGACGTTCCGCGTCCTCGGCCCCGGCGGTGCCGCTGCCGCGGTTCGTCCGCCCTTCGCCGAAACCGGCGACGGCGTTCAGGACGTCGCGACGGGAGACGATCGCGTAGCCCGCCTTGGTGAGCGAGGCCGAGAGATACTGTTCGAGGACGTCGATCTTCGAATCGGGCACGTTGGCGGCGACATCGCCGATGAAGAGGGCCACCTTGCGAGGCGTACTCGCCGACGTGTTCGGCGGCGGGATGGTGGAAGGCGTCGTGGCCGAGGGCGGCGTCGATCCCGTGGTGGCGGACGACGTGGCGATGGTCGTGGAGACGCCGCCGTCCACGTCGCCCGTGGCGCCGGGCGAGGTGGTGCTCGAGAAGCTTCGGTTGACGGTCGCGTTCGGGTCGATGCCGGGCGGCAGTGCGGCGGCCGGGCGCATGATCGCTCCCTTGGTGATTCCGTTGTCCTCGACCACCCGGGCCTTCGAGAACTTCGGCGCGACGCTGTCCACGATCGACCATCCGATGTGGACCTCCTCGCTTCCGAGATTCTCGCCGGTGTCGGGATCGATCAACGCCCCGCCAGGTTGCAGGATCTCCCAGACCTGCCCCTTCTCGACACCGGTGCCCTCGCCGCGATTGAAGGTGACGACGCCCATGGTGTAGGCCATGACCTTCGCCGGCGACAAGGCGTTCATGATCGCGTTGGAGGCGTCCTGGGCGAACGTCGCGGTGACCTCGCCGATCAACTGGTTGGTGGCACGGCCGGTCTGGGTGGCGCCGGGCAGGACCTCGTTGAGCGCCGCCTTCTCGAGCGTGATGGTCTGCACGTTCGCGAGCCGGCCGGTGGTCGTGTCGTAGATGCGGAGCGTGGCCTGGAGCTGGATCTCCCGACGCTCCGAAGGCGTCTTGCCGAATTGTCCCTCGATATCGGCGCGGGTGGTGACGTCCTGATAGTTGTCGACGGTCACGAGGGCGATGCGCGACGTGCCCGCGATGCGGCCGGTCTTGGCGCCCTGCGGATCGGATCGATCGACGTTTCCGCTCTGGCTGAAGTCCTGCTCGCGGATGATCTTCGCGACCTCGGAACGTGCGATGAGATCGAACCGGCCGGTCTTCGCGAGCGAGGACTCGAGGAGTCCGTTGGCGCCCTGAAGGATCTGCCGGAGGGCGTTGGCCTGACCGGAGGCCTCCGCCTGGCTCATGACGGCGTCGGTGGCCTGGATGTCCCCGATGCCGAGCTGGGGCTTCCCAGTGGGTGTCTGCGCCGCGGCCAGGGGTGCGAGCAGCAGAGGGACGACCAGCAGAGCCGAACACAGGTGAATGATGCGATGCATGGTTGACGCTCCGAGACGTGCGTGGAATCGTGCGAGGCGACCACCACCTCGGCCGTCCTTATCCTCCCGGCGCTGGGGAAACTTGGCAAGTGTCGGCAAGATGGGTTCTGTGCAAAACCCGCCGCCTGCTCCTCGCGAGGGGGTTGTCGGCCCTTAATGCAGAGAGAACAGTCGGTCGGCGGCCTCTCGGTACCGTTCGATCGTTCTTTCGAGGATGGCGTCGGGCAGGGGCGGGCCGGGTGGTTCCTTGTCCCATCGTCCCTGTTCCACCAGTTCGAGCAGATGATTGCGGACGAACTGCTTGTCGAAGCTGGCCTGTTCTCGACCCGATTCGTATTCCTCTGCCGGCCAGTAGCGGCTCGAGTCGGGGGTCAGAACCTCGTCGCAGATCAGGAGATCACCGGTCGGCTGGTCGTCGAAGTCGATCGCATGGCCGAATTCGAACTTGGTGTCGGCGAGGATCACGCCGCGAGCCGCGGCGAAGTCGGCCGCCGCGTCGTAGATCGCGAGCGTGAGATCCCGCAACCGTTCCATCAGCGTTTCACCCGCGATGTCAGTCGCGGTCGAGAAGTCGATGTTCTCGTCGTGCCCTTCGGTGGCCTTCGTGGCCGGGGTGAAGATGTTGCGGGGAAGGCGTCCACACCGTTCGAGCCCTTCGGGGAGCTCGATCCCGCAGACTGCGCCCGTGGCTCGGTACTCGTTCCAGCCGCTCCCGGCGAGATAGCCACGGGCCACGCATTCGATCGGCACGACCTTCACCGTCCGGCACAGCATCATGCGTCCGTGAAGAATGTCGCGATCCGCCGGGGAGAGGCCGGGGACGTCGCCGGGTTCGGTCGAGATGAGGTGGTCGCCCACGAGATCGAGCTCGCGGATGAAATGAAACCAGCCCAGGCTGACTTCGGTCAGGAGGCGTCCCTTTCCGGGAATCGGGGTCGGGAGCACCACGTCGAAGGCGCTGATGCGATCCGTCGCGACGATCAGGACCTGGTCGGGACCCAGTTCGGCGGGGACCCGATAGACGTCCCGCACCTTGCCTTGTCGGCGATCAGGGAGGGGGAGTCTGGTCTCGAAGACAGGAGTATCCGCGGTGGGCATCGATCGGATTCTAGGGTCATCCCGAGTCCGAGGGTGGAACAGACGTTGAATTCAGAGCGTTCCAAACACGATCATTCCGCGGCCGAAGAATCGGGACATCGGGCTTCCGAAATACCGTGGTGAGATACACTGCCCCTGGGAAGTGGGTTCCCAATCGAGGAGGTCGCGGTGGCCGACTTTCAGTTCAAGCTCGACGAGCGTACCGGCATCCGCCTTGGGCAGCAGCCCAAGGGTGTGAGGATGCTCGGGCCCCGCGACAGCCGTCTTCGAGCGGAGATCCGCTACCGGCCCGACGAAGATGGCGGGACGTTCTTCATCCGCACGAGCGACGTCGCGGACGCGGCGCTCCGTCTTCAGGCCGACGTGGGCCGAGCCGGTGAACTAGTGCTCCAGACCTGCCTTCTGCCACCTCGTGAAAAACCCTACGACCTCGCCCTCGAACTCGCCAGGCATCGGGTCAAGACCTTCATCCAGAAGAGCGAGGATTGGTTGATGTTCGATCCGGACTACGCGCCGGACGCGGTCGACCACTTCGAGACCGCTCGTCACACCTTCACGGACGCCCTCGTGGCGGAGGACCTGGCGTCGGAGGGGCAGCTCGCGGCCGACGCGGTCGACCTGGGGATCCTGGCGACCGACGAGCTCGCGGACGCCCACGCCGACATCCTCATGCATCGACGCTACGCCCGGAAGACCGCGTCCTCCGCGACCATGGGGACGACGATCGATCCGTGGCTGGATCCGGCGGTGATCGGGCCCACGTTGAAGGACTTCGATCTGCTCCAGATCCCACTCGTCTGGCGGGACATCGAGCCCGAGAAGGGCAAGTATCGATTCGGGCATCTCGATCGCTGGTTCGAATGGGCGCACGTCAACAGGAAGCCGATCATCGCCGGGCCGCTCGTCGACTTCGCGCCTGGATCGCTTCCCGACTGGGCAGAGGTCTATCGATTCGACTACCAGACCCTGCGCGAGGTCATCTACGACTACCTCGAGCAGACCATCCCGAGATACGGTCGACGAGTGGCGATGTGGAAGATCAGCGCGGGCATGCATCTGTGTCGCGGGGGAAACCGCGGGATCGACGAGATGCTCGACGTCACGCGAACGGCGATCCTGGCGGTGCGCCGGCATCGACGGAACGCCCGGAGCATGATCGAGGTCCACGATCTGTTCGGCGACACCAGGGTTCGTCTGCCCGGTTCGCTGGGCGCGTTCGACTTCCTCGAACGCCTCTCCACCGAGGGCATTCGATTCGAGAGCGTGGGCATCAGAATCGCCGTCGGCGGAACCGAACCGGGGACGCGAAGCCGGGATCTTATGACCATCAGCGATGCGCTCGACCACTTTTACGGTATGGAGCAGTCGGTGCTTCTGTCCGCGGTGAGCGCGCCGTGTCAGATCCTCGGTGACGGCGTCGGTCGATGGGGCGGCGTTTGGGACCAGGCACGACAGGCCGCCTGGATCGATCGGATGTTTCCGATCGCGATGAGCAAGCCGTACATCGAGGCGTTCTGCTGGGCCGCCCACAGCGACGGGGCGACTCGCGACCCGGGGGGTGGCAAGGGCTTCGGGATCATCGAGGACGATGGCCGGCCCCGGAGGGGATACGAACGTCTGGTGGCCTGGCGGCGTCGACTCGATCGTCCGTTGGGGCCCTGGGTGCGTCCCACCGCCGCTGGAGTCTCGGAGTGACCGACGGGACTCGGGCCGGAAACATCGCCGGCCGACATCAGGACAGGGATGCCGGAACGATCGCCTCCATGAGATGGCTCTGCGTGTTCGCGCTCGTGTGGATCGCGTGTGGTGTCCACGAGTCGTCGGTCAGATTCGTCGAGGCCGCTGAGGCGGGGCGATCCCCCGTACGGATGTCGCCCGCTCGGACATCGATCGCGGAATGGATGCTTCTCCCGGGAATCGGTTCGGCGATCGCCACGCGCCTCGATCTCCATCGGTCGAGCGATCCCGAGGCGGTCTGGCGAGACGCGACCGGTTGGCGACTCGATCGGGTCCGGGGAGTCGGCCGAGTGATCCAGTCGGATGTGGCCCCGGATCTGGACCCATGGCCGAGTTCGGGGGAGGATCGGTGACCCTGGATTCCGACGGCACGAAGCCCTGGTGGTTGGACCGCATGGCTCGGGATGGCCGCGTTCGCCGTCTCGCCGAGTTCGTCGCCGAGGGTGGCGACGTCTCGGCTCGGGGGAGTGCTGGAAGCAGCACGATCGCGATCGCGGCAGCCATGGCGTCATCGGCGCCGGGGCCGGTGCTCCTGGTGGTACCCCATCTGGACGACATCGATGAAGTCCTGGACGAGCTCGAGGGGTTCGGGGTGGACGTCTCGCCGTTTCCAGCCCTCGAGGTCATGCCCGGTGAACGCAACCCGGCGGTCGATCTGGTCGGGGCGAGACTATCGATCGTCCGTTGTGCGATCGAAGGCACCCTGCCGAAGGCGATCGTCGCACCGTTCCCGGCGCTGATGCAGGGGGTGCCGCCGGTCGACACGTTGACGGATCGCCTCCGGGTGATTCGCGAAGGTGATCGAGTCGATTCCACCGAGTTCGCCGGATGGCTCGACCGGGCCGGTTGGACGCGAACCGACCTGGTCGAGAATCCAGGAGAGTTCGCGATCAGGGGCGGTCTGATCGATCTCTTTCCACCCGCCGGTGCGATGCCCGTCCGTCTGGATCTCTTCGGCGACGAGGTCGAACGGCTCCACGAGATCGATCCGAGATCACAGGCGAGCGATCGAAGGCTCGAGGAGATCGAGCTGGTGGGCGAGACCGAGGGAATGCTCGGTCCGGGGACGGTGCCGCTCATGGACGTGCTGCCGAAGACGACGACGGTCGTGCTCACCGAGCTCGGCGAGATCGTCGAACAGGGGCGCGGATACTGGGAGCGGGTTCGGGAATCGGGAGGCGTCTTCGGGCCACCCGCGACGCTGGCCTCGTTGCGCGATCGAACCCGGTGCATGCTCGACGTGAACGAATTCTCCGCCAGTCAGGTGCAGGACCGGGTGGTGTCGCTGTCGCCGACACCTCTGCCGCCTTTTCCGGAGGAGATCGGCAAGGCGTTCGACGAGCTGATCGAATTGTCCACGGAGCTTGAGATCGCACTGGCCTGCTCGACCACGGGCGAAGTGGAGCGGGCGCGCGAGCTTCTGGCCGACCGATCCCGGGACCACGTGGAGGAACGCCATCCCATTCGGATCGAACATCGGTTCGTGCATCGAGGGTTCCAGTGGATCGCCGACGAGGGGGATTCCAGCGGGTTCGCCGTCGTTCCCTTCCACGAATTGTTGAACCGGTGGGGCATTCGACGTCGCGCCGCTGGTCTGCGTGGTGGGGCCAGTCGGCAGGAGTTCCTCCGATTCGAACCCGGCGATCTGGTGGTCCATCGAGATCACGGGATCGCCCGATTCGTCGGCTTGAGGACGATCGAGAAACCGGACGGTCCGGATCAGGAGGTGCTCACCCTCGAATTCGACGGAGGAGCGCACCTTCACGTCCCGCTCGGACGGATCGAGCTCGTCCAGAAGTACGTGGGCGCGGGGAGCACGACGAATCCAGGCCTCTCGACGCTCGGAGGACGTCGTTGGAAGCGGCAGAAGGAGAAGGTCACCGACGCGGTGCAGGATCTTGCGGGGGAGATGTTGCGGGTCCAGGCGGCCCGCGCCGCCACTCCGGGCATTCGCTTTCCCGCGGATACCGATTGGCAGCGGGAATTCGAGGCGGAGTTCCCCTACGAGGAGACCGAGGACCAGGTCTCGGCGATCGCCGCGGTCAAGCGCGACATG
Organism: Phycisphaerae bacterium; assembly: GCA_002862325.1. Lineage (GTDB taxonomy): Bacteria > Planctomycetota > Phycisphaerae > Phycisphaerales > SM1A02. Next base: position 2,399 of record PKCT01000125.1, on the reverse strand, counting down.
GCTTCGGGCACGCCGATGGATCGCCTCGTCTGCGGCGACGTCGGATTCGGCAAGACGGAGGTCGCCATCAGAGCCGCCTTCAAGGCGGTCGAGTACGGACGGCAGGCCGCGGTCCTCGTGCCCACGACGGTGTTGGCCGAGCAGCACGAGCGGACCTTCCGGAGTCGATTCCGCACCTACCCGTTCCGCATCGAGTCGCTGAGTCGATTCAAGAGTGGCACCGATGAACGGGAGATCCTCGACGACCTCGCGGACGGCAAGGTCGACATCCTGATCGGCACGCATCGCCTGCTCTCCAAGGACGTTCGATTCAAGGATCTCGGACTGATCGTCGTCGACGAGGAGCAGCGATTCGGCGTCGAACACAAGCAGAGGCTTCTGGCCGCCAGAACGATCGCGGACGTCCTCACCTTGAGCGCCACCCCGATTCCCCGCACGCTCCACATGGCGATGCTCGGACTGCGGGACATCTCCAATCTGACCACGGCGCCGCTCGATCGACGTGCGATCGTGACCGAGGTCATTCCGTGGAACGACCGCCGTCTGGGGCAGGCGATCCGGCGAGAGCTGGCCAGGCAGGGGCAGGCGTTCGTCGTCCACAACCGAGTCCACGACATCGAGACCTTCGCGGATCGGGTGCGGCGACTCGCCCCCGACGCACGCGTGCTGGTGGGGCATGGCCAGATGTCCGACGGCGAACTCGAGAAGGTGATGCTGTCGTTCATTCGCGGCGAGGCTGACATCCTCGTCAGCACCACGATCATCGAGAGCGGCGTCGACATCCCGAGCGCGAACACGATGATCATCCACGACGCGCATCGGTTCGGGCTCGCCCAGCTTCACCAGCTGCGCGGCCGAGTGGGGAGAAGCCGCCATCGAGCGTACTGCTATCTCATCCTGCCCGAAGAGCGTCGAATGACCGAGGACGCCCTGCGTCGACTCAAGGCGATCGAGGACTACTCGATGCTCGGCGCGGGATTCCGCATCGCCATGCGCGATCTCGAAATCAGAGGGGCGGGCAATCTCCTGGGGGCCGAGCAATCGGGGCACATCGCGGCGGTCGGCTACGAGATGTACTGTCGACTGCTCGAGGACGCGGTCCGGGACCTGACCCGCGAACGTCGGGTCGTGGCGGGCGACACCACGGTCGAGATCGGTCTGGAGGGATCGATTCCCCAGGGGTACATCCCCAACGACCAGCGACGGATGGATGCGTACCGACGGATCGGGGAAGCCGATCGGTTCGAGCAGGTCGACGCCGCGGTGCGGGACCTCGAGTCCGCCTACGGCGATCTTCCCCGCAGCGTCGCTCGGCTCGTCGAGATCGCGGAGATTCGACTGGCGAGCGCCCTGATCGGCGTGCGCAGCCTGTTCGTGAAGGATCGCGACGTGATCTTCCGAACCACCGCGCCGGGAAGTCTCCAGGAAGCACTCGCCGGTGCGGATGGATCGGTCCGGCTCATCGCGCCGGATGGTGCGGGCGGTACGGTCGAGGCGACGGAGGGGGCGGAGGTCGAGATCTACTATCGACCGCCCGAGTCGTTTCTCGAGCCGGAAAGCCTCGCGACGGTGCTTCGCCGGCGGCTGCGTCGCCAGGCGGAAGCCGAGGCGTCTCCGTCGAGTGCCGAGGTCGAGGATACGGCTGAATCATCCTGATCGAGCCGGCCTCTGTTCTTCGACCGCCGGTCGTCGGGAATGCAAGGCGAAGAAGACTACGTCGGTTCGTCGTCGTCGGCTTCCAGGTCTTCGTTCCGCACTCGTTCGAGTACGACGCGGGCCTGCTCGAGTGCGGCCTCGTCCGGCACCCAGATCGTGATCGTCGGAGGCGAGAATCCGGGGAGCGAGCCCAGGGCGCCCGAACCGAGCATGTCCGTGGTGGTCGCGGGAATCCCCGCATCCTCGAGTTCCTGCAGGACCCTTAGACCAAGGATCGGCGAAAGCGAGGCGAGCTGTTCCATGGTGGCGTGCTCCGGGAAGGAGGGGCGGCGTTCGGCGGGATCGCGCCGTAGGACTATCGTCGAAGCGACGAGAGGCTGTAGACGAGACCCATGGGAAGTCGGACGTGGACACCGACGGTCTTCGGGTCGGGGGCGTGCACCACGAAGCTCAGATCGGTGTTCATCTTCTCGAGCTGTGGGGGGAGTGCGGGCATGTCGGCCTGCTGCGCCTGGAGCGTGCGGTGCGTGACTACCTGTTCGCCCAGGAGGACGCAGCAGCATGATCGAGAGCCTGGAAACCGCTGTGATCAAGTGGGCGGAAGACCGGGGAATCTTCGAGAAAGCAACCCCGGCCAGCCAGTGGGACAAGACCCACGAGGAAGTCATGGAGTTGTTCACCGGCATCGCCGCCAACAACCTCGACGAGATCGAGGATGCCATTGGCGACATCGTCGTGGCGGG
>PKCT01000294.1 GCA_002862325.1 Phycisphaerae bacterium | reverse complement strand
ACGAGGACGAGGACGAGGCGGAAGAACCCATTGAAGAGGTCGTCTCCGAAGTCAAGAAGGCGACGCCGGAGGAGCTCCGAGAGAAGCTCGCGAAACTACCGCTCCGAATGACGACGACCTCACAACAGGTCGCCAAGGACGAGGACATCCCCCGCGAAGAGAATTTCGAGGGGTACAAGTTCCCGACGCTTGGCGAGCTCGAGAATCCGGAGACCAACTTCTCGGCCGAACTCGAGGGTCTGGTCAGGGAGCAGGCCGGACGTCTCACCGAAACACTCCGTGAATACAACGTCGACGCCGAGGTCGCCGAGATCGAAAGCGGACCCGCGGTCACGCTCTACTCCGTGCAGCTTGCGCCGGGCACCAGGGTGTCGCGGCTCAATACGATCGAGAAGGACATCGCTCGAAGCCTTCAGGCCCCGAACATCCGGATCATCCCCAACATGGCCGGCAAGAGCACCGTCGGCATCGAGGTCCCCAACGCCAAGCGGGAGAAGGTACGCCTCAAGGAGCTCATGTCCAGCGGCAAGAGTCGCAACATGAACCTGCCCATGTTCCTCGGCAAGGACTCCGCCGGCGAACCCATCGTCGCCGACCTCACCAAGATGCCCCACATGCTCATCGCCGGCACCACCGGCAGCGGCAAGAGCGTGTGTATGAACACCATCATCATGTCCTGGCTCTACACCAAGCGCCCCGACGAGCTGAAGCTCTGCCTGGTCGATCCGAAGATGGTCGAGATGAGCCAGTTCGACCGGATCCCCCACCTCATGACCGAGGTCGTCACCGACATGGGCAAGGCGACCGCCATCCTCGAGTGGGCGGTCGGCAAGATGGAGGAGCGATACGACCTCTTCAAGCGAGCGGGCGTCCGCGACATCGTCTCCTACAACGCGCTCGGCGAGGACGATCTCCGCGAAGCGTTCGAACCCGCCAACGAGGTCGAGTGGGCGAAGATCCCCAAGAAGCTCCCCTACATGGTCTTCGTGATCGACGAACTCGCCGATCTCATGATGACCAACAAGGAGGTCGAGCAGTCGATCGTCCGCATCGCCCAGAAGGCGCGGGCGGTCGGGATGCACCTCATCCTCGCGACCCAGCGTCCACAGGCCAACGTGGTCACCGGCCTCATCAAGAGCAACATGCCCTGCCGCGTCTCGTTCAAGGTGGCGAGCGGCATGGACAGTCGCATCGTGCTCGACCAGAAGGGGGCCGAGCTCCTGCTCGGTCTCGGCGACATGATGATGGTCACCCCCGACTCCACCGAGATCCGGCGCGGCCAGGGAACCCTCGTGACCGACACCGAAGTGCGACAGGTCTCCAAGTTCCTGAAGGGTGTCGCGGGTCCGACCTTCGAACGCAGCCTGATGTCGGTGCGTCCGAGCAGCCAGGGCGGCGGTGGCGGCGGCGAGTCGAACGAACGGGATCCGCTCTTCGACGACGCGGTCGAGATCATCATCGACAGCGGTCGAGGTTCGGTCTCGCTGCTGCAGCGTCGACTCGCGATCGGCTACAGCCGAGCCAGTCGGCTCGTCGACCAGATGGGGATGGCGGGCATCATCAGCGACCACAAGGGATCGGTCGCCCGCGACGTCCTCATCTCGATGGAGGACTGGCAGCAGATGAAGCGGCTCGAGCAGGGGCTCGACGCGAGCGACGCCATCGAGGATCTCGGCGACGATTCCCTCGACGACGACGGCGTGCCGGACGAGCTGCCGGGTGAATTCCGCGGCTGATCCCCTGAGCGCGGCCGACCCTAGCGGCGCGGGACCTCGTCTCCCATCCGTACTTCGATCTCCTGCTCACCGCGCTAGGCCGGGTACACCGTTCGTGCAGAGATCCTTGCCGCGAACGAAGCGGATCACGCCTTGGGAACCCCGCGGCGCAGCGACCGGCCGAAGCCCGGCCAGAAGCACCGCTGGGCCGTCGTCCAGAGACCACCCCACCCACGACGAACGTACGAGCCCACGTGCGCCGTCACCCGGCAGCGGCCATCATCGACCGCGTCGACGGAGATCCGAAGCAGGTGAGGCCTGATCAGACGGAATGCGATCGCATACGCGCCGTAGCTGTATTCCAGATCGCGTTCGGCGCCATCCGATCGTTCGTCGACCCGGCTCACCGCCCCGCAGAAGTTCATGAACGGACCGTGGTGCGCGTTCAACGTCCCCACGTCGAATCCCCGAGCGATGGTTCCATCTGGAAGCATGGTCTCCAGAAACTCGACTCGATACGGCCACGGTTGGCCTTCGATGAACGTTTCGGGACGCATCAACCACTCCCAGGCCGCCCGCCAGGGGCGATCGAGCACAACGGTGTACTCGTGTGTGTGGGCGACGAAGGCGGATGGACAGCTCTGAGGAGGAATGGACATGCGGCTCGGTTCGCCGACCGTCCGCTCCGGATGTCGAAAATTGCCCCCTCGATGGTGACGCCTCCTGGAATCGGGCCTACGCTCCCGGAGTGGGAAGGCTGCTGGGTTCGGACGTTTCGAAGCGCCGAGCGACGGACGGGCAGCAACCACGACGACCGGGACCCCCCGGGCGATGTGCCAGGCTTCCGTCGAGGCCTGGGTCGATTCAGCCGATCCATGGCATGCCGATGTCGGCAGGGACCTCATCCCCTGGATCGGATACAGGCCTACGACTTGGAGGTGATCCAGTGATTATCAGTTGTCCCCGACCGGTGGAGGGCCTGCACGCCTGACGTGCGACCTCGACGGGTGCACGATCGTCCGGGCCCACGCCGCCCGACGTGCCCGTGCCGCCCTTGCACCGCCTGCTCGACGCAGGAACGGCCTCGCCTTGGCGACACCGTTGAAATGACCGACCACCCCCCGCCCCCCGGGTCGGGGGGTGGTCTCTTCACAGGTCGGACCAGGTCTCCCTCGATCCCGTGAACGCGGTACCCTGTCCCCTCCTCGAAACGATCGGAGACCTTCCATGATCCTGAAGAACGGAATCCACGGCGTGCTGCTCACGCTCCTTGCCGGCCTCACCGTGAGCCTTGGCACGAATGCGGCGCTTGGCCAGGACGGCGACTCGACCGCCCAGCTCCAGGGCCAGCTCAACACCCTCTACACGATGACCGACACCGTCGGTCCGATGCGATCCGCCGCGGTCCAGCGGGCCACGCTGATGAAGGCGTTCATCTCCGAGACCAACCGCGAAGACGCCTGGAAGACGTGGTCGGCCAAGCAGGACTCTTCGAGTTTCCACGGGATGAGTTTCGACGAGGCGTACAAGCAGGCCATGGCCCAGCAGCAATCCCGCGGCAACGTGACGGCCGGCGGCGATGAAGCGACCCTCCAGCGCGAAGTCGAAGGCCAGCGAGAGCTCGTGCGAAACGAGTGGAACGCGATGACGAAGGCGCACGAAGAGGTCGCGGCCATGACGGCGTTTCTCAACGACCAGAAGGCGATGTCGGACTACATCGACTGGGCGAAGAGCACCGCCGCGGAGCGTGCGAAGGATCAGACGAGACCCAAGCCAACCCCCGACCGGACGACCGACTCCGAAACCCTCACCCCGGAACAGCGGGCGGCGAACATTCGCAAGTACCAGGCGCGACAAGCCCACCTTCGAAAGTACTGGGACCACTACCACTACACCTTCGGCACCACGGGCGTCCCCCCCGGTGGTCCCTTCCGCGGCAACATCCAGGGTGAAAGCACGGTCGGCGAGGATGCGAACCTCGTCGGCGATCCGAACCCCTACATCGGCGGATACCCCAACGCCGCGGTCGACTCCGCGTACTACGAGGGCGACTACTGGGGCGGCAGTTGGTGGAACGGCTACGCGGACCCCTACTACGACGTCTACGGCTATCCGCAGATGTGGAACCGCGGCCGGATCGAGAATGCCTACCGGCGTGCCACGAATTCCAATCCGAATCTCTCCATGCGAGGCGGCCCGACGCGAGGCAACGCGACACGAGGCGGCGCGACACGAGGCGGCGCGACGCGAGGCGACGCGACGCGGGGCGGTCGCCGCTGATCACCACCTCGTTCGGCTCGGAGGATGAACGCCCCCATCGGTTCCTGTGCGAACCGGTGGGGGCGTTCTGCATCGCATGATCGGCTGGAGGTTCAGGAAGCGTCCGCGTCGACCCGGTCGACGGATCTCGTGATGTGGATCGATCCATTGCCGGTTCGAAGCTCGATCCCACTCGTCCCGGTCCCTTGTGATCGGAGCGAACCGGAACGCGTCGATGCGAGAACCTCGCCGCTCTCCAGTCGATCCTCGATCCGACCGTTGCCGGTGCTGGCGAAGAGCTCGGCGACCCGCCGCTCGGGGAGGTCGAGGCGAATTCGACCGTTCCCGGTCCGCAGGTCGATGGAAGCGGGTTCAGACGAATCGCCGGTCACGCAACTGATGTTCCCGTTACCCGTCTTGACGACGACGCTGCCCGAAGTCGGGCCGACCTGAACCGCTCCGTTTCCAGTCTCGAGATCGAGCTCGCCATGCGCTGATCGGATCACGATCGATCCATTGTCCGTTCGAACGACCGCATCGTCGAGCCGGGGCACCGTGATCAAGAATCCCATGGCGTCGCCGCCCCGTCGGCGACCGGCGAAGTCGGGCTCGATCCGCCAATGTCGGTCCGTCACCGGCTCGATGAGGACGTCGAAGGCGTCCATGCGATTTTCGGCCGCGGATTCCGTCGCGGCCCGGGACCTCGCCTCTGCAACGACGAGGATGTCCGACCGGCGGTCGTCCTCTTCGATGCGAACACCACCGTTCGGGGAGACCACGGTCAGCGCGATCTCGTTCGCACTCCCCACGTCGATCGATCGTTCCAGATTTCGGGTGATCGATACCGACGAACAACCGAACGCGGTGACGACAGGGAGGAATGCGAGCGTCTTGATACCTGAGCGAAACATCGTGGTCTCCTGGACATGAACGGTGTGGAATCCGATCGATTCGAATCCTCTCCGTCATTCTTGGGGAGACCACGCCTCGATTTGCGCAGTTCCGATGGGGTCTATTCCCCGATGTCCTCGGCCCAGAGTTCCGGCTTTTCCTGCTGGAAACGTCGCATGAGCGCCTGGCATCGCTCATCGTGCAGCACTGCGGTCTCGATGCCCGCCTCGTGAAGCCAGTGCTCGGCGCCGAGGAAGGTCGAATTCTCTCCGATGACGACGCGGCGGACCCGGTAGAGCACCGCGGTTCCGGTGCACATCGGACAGGGACTCAGGGTCGAGACGAGCGTCAATTCCGACCAGTCGCGACGACGCCCCGCGTTCCGGAGGCAGACCATCTCCGCGTGCGCGGTCGGGTCGCCCGTCTGCACCCGCTCGTTGTGACCTCGAGCGACGATCTCTCCGCTCTCGGTCATCAGGATCGAACCGATGGGAATCCCACCCTCCGACCACCCCTTCTCCGCCATCTCGATCGCGGCGTCGAGTCCACGATTCATGAGATTCCTGTCCATGTGAACGCTCCCTGCACTCGTGACGCATACCGTCCACCAGCGGCGATTCCAGTCGACCTAGACGCTACCCTCTTCCGGGGCGCCGTTCGTCGCCTCGACCATCATCCGGGAACCAAGCATGCCCCGCGCCGACATCGAATCGAAGGTCGATGAACACCAGAACTGGTCGTCTTCGCCCGCCGATCTCTCGACCGCCGACCACCTCGAGAGCCTGCTCCGCGATCTCGCGGAGCTGAGTGGCCTTGAAAGACTAGAGGAGGTCACACCCCTCCTTCGTCGAAGCTCGATGCTGTCGGTCGATGCGGACGGCATTCTCGAGGCTCGCGCCCCTTCGGGAGCGATGCTCGGGGTGTCCGGGGTGGTCGAGGCCCTCCTCGAATGTTCGAAGGACGCGGAGTGCACGCTGGAGAGGATCGAATCGGCGGTCCACCGCTTCGAACAGGATCGAAGACCCGACGACGATCAGACCCTCGTGGTCGTCCATCGCGCTCCGGCGGAGGCGTAGAATCCCTGCATGGACGAGGACGCAGCTGACCGCCAGTCGCCGACGACCACCATCGCCCCCAGATGGATGGTGCTGCACACGAAGGCGAGACAGGAGAAGGCTGTGGCTCGTCAGCTCCAAGCCGCCGGCGTGGTGCACGATCTCCCGCTCGTCGATCGCGTCACCGTGACGCGTGGACGGAAGCACCGCTCGAGCGTTCCGCTCTTCGCGAGCTACGTCTTCGTCTACGGGGAGAACCAGCACGCCTACGACGCCATCGCGAGCAAGCGGGTGGTCCAGTTCATCGAGGTCCAGGATCAGGAGCGGTTCGAGCGTGAGATGGCGTCGATCCACGCCGCGATCAAGAGCGGCATGCCGATCGAAGAGCATCACGGCATCGCGATCGGGCACCGGGTTCGGGTATCCAAGGGACCGCTGGCCGGGGTCGAAGGCGTGGTGATCGACGAAGCTCGGCGCAGCTGCCTGGTCCTCCACGTCGAGACCCTCGGCCGAGGCGCGAGCGTCGAGATCGAACGGGATCTCCTCGAGTCGCTCCAGGACTGATCCACGTCTCAGTCCAGAAGGGTCAGGCCGCTCGCAAGCTCGATCTCGGCCCGGAAGCCCAGTCGTTCCCAGGCCTGCACGGTCGACGCCGAGGAATGTCGCACCTCGCCGGTGCGGGCCGGCTCGAATCCCGGGGGAAGACACTCGATCAGGGACGCGAGATCGCGGACGGACGTCGCCACCCCGGTTCCGAAGTTGATCGGCTCGCCGCGACCGACCGAACTCGCCCCGGCGGCGAGCATCAGTCCACGAACAACATCGCCCACATGGATGAAGTCTCGAGTCTGCAGCCCATCGCCGAAGATGGTCGGTGGCACGCCTTCGGCCGCGAAGCGTCTGAAGATCGCGATGACGCCGGAGTATGGAGAATCCGCTCGCTGCCGAGCTCCGTAGACGTTGAAGAACCTCGGGCAGACCGTCGATACCTGCGCGGCACGGCACGCCTCCTCCGCCTCGGCCTTCATGGCTGCGTAGGGTGACTGGGGATCGAACCGCGCATCCTCCGAGATCGGTGGTGGAGCATCGCCGTACACACTGCAGCTCGACGCGAGGACGAGTCGACGAACAACGGCCCCGGCCGCCGCATCGAGCATGTGTCGCGTGCCCTCGAGCACGACCTCCCGATAGCGTTCGGGTTCCGCCACGCTCTCGACGACGGAGACGCGGCTCGCCAGGTGGTAGACGATCTCCGCATCGTCCGCGACCATGTCGCAGATCGATCGATCGCAGATCGTGCCTTCCACGAATTCGATCCGATCACCGTGGTGCGCAAGGTTGTCCAGATGACCGGTCGAGAGATCGTCGAGCACTCGAACCCGATGCCCGGAAGCGACCAGCGCATCGACGAGATGGGAGCCGATGAATCCGGCTCCGCCGGTGACCAGGGCCAGACTCAAGACGCCTCCGAGCTCTCGGGGCGTGCACCAAGGCCGATGGCCGCCCGTTCGACGAAACGTACACCGAGGAGAACCCCCACACCGCCCAGAAGAGGGAGGAACAAGCGATCCCATGCGGGCCGAGGGGGCAGCTGAGGGATCGGTCCGGAATCCGCTCCGGCTTCGGTCGGGGTGCCCTGCACGACCGCCTCGGGCACCGCCATCAGGGCGAGGCCGGTGATCACCACGAACGCCGCGAGGGCGAAACCCGCGCGCAGCCGTAGAAGACGACCTGCGATCAACCCCGCGACCACCCCACCGAGCACCGAGGCGAAGAGGGACGTCGGCCACTCGACCACCAGGATGAACCATCGAGTCATGACGCCGGTGTCGGCATCGCGCAGTCGATCCAGTCCGACCCCGATGGCTGCGGCCGGAATCGTCAATCGGACGATCACCATCATCACGATGAAACCGGTCAACACCGCGATGGCGGAACGAATGAACGTCATGGTTGGAGTCTATCTTCCGACCGAGGCTCGGAGACGACCTCGGAGCGCTCCACCCGTTGACCCCAGAATCCGCCGTGCTTGGTCACGACGAGGTCGCCCTTGACCCGACATTGGCACGCCAGTCGCAGTCCCGATTCCGGTCGATGTGGTGGAACCCGAAGTCTCCATCGCTCGCGACGGGTCGGCGGATCGACCGCGTCCGGTGCGCCTTCGATCGCGACGGCGCAGGTTCCGCAGGTTCCGAGTCCGTGACAGTTCAGGACCGAAGCGGCTGGATGATGCGGCGACATCCCCGCGTCGAGCAAGGCGTCGCGAAGACGCCTGCCCGGCTCGCAAACGGCTATCCGCCCCTGGAATCGGATTTCAGGCATGTGGTGAATCTCCCATTCGAGTCCCTTGGAGAAGTCGGTGTGCGGACGCGATCGCAGTCTCGGCATCTTCGAACGCGGGGAGATCCGCGAACTCGGACGACCAGTCGGCATGGACCGCCACGGGTCGGCCGTAGGCGATGGCGAGCTCGATCTCGCTTCGCGTCCCATCACCCCCCGGGAGCGCCAGCACGATCGTCGAGGTGAGTACGTTGAGATGATTGCGACTGTCCGGACCGGCGTCGCCGCCGGGGAGGTGCGTCGGGATGGGAAGCTCGACGAAGGGGTTCGGATAGCCCGCCATCGGTCGACCATCAGGATGACCACGCAGGATTCCAAGGCAGAGACCCGCCCGCGGCGAGGTCTCGGCGAATCCCCGGCTCACCGCAGTCATGACGCCGACACCACCGCCGGTGAGGAGGTGCCAGCCGGCCCGGGCGATCCCGCGCCCGAGCGGAACGGCCAGTTCCGGCATCGCATGCTCGCGTCCCCCCATGACGCCGACGACCGCCAGTCGCCGGAGGTCCGCCGGCCGACCACCGTCGCGAACCGCGACCGCGACCGACTGACCGATCGACAATTCGAAGGTGTTGCCGTCCGGATCGTCGAGGAACGCCCAGGTCCCCGCCGGCCCCTCGTCGCCGTGAGGGCCCAGCCGAAGCCTTCCGTCGTCCCGAGCCCGTGACACGAGGCCGTCGAATTCGCGTTGATCCCGGCACGCGAATCCGAGGTGGGCGAACGGTCCCACGGGGTTGACCTCTTCCCTCACCGCGAGAACGATCGCGAAGGGACGCGTGCGATCGCTGATCCAGGCGATGCCCTCTCGGCGATGCACCACCTCGAAGCCGCCGTAGGCGGTATAGAAGTCGATCGATCGCTGGAGATCGGAGACCTCGATCGCGATATGGGTGAGTCCGGCGTCGGGCATCCAGGCAGCGTATCCCAGGACGCGTCGACACCAGGAGCACCGTCGTCTGCAGTACCCTTTCCGCAGCCATGAGCGAGCAACAGACCCCCGACCGTCCATCCACCGCACACGAAGCCCTCGAAGCCCTCCGCGCAGGCCATGCACGCTTCCATGCTCGCGAGGTGCACGGCGAACGACCGCCGCACGCGGACTCGCTGGAGATGTGGCGGGAGACGCAGTCTCCGTGGGCGACGATCGTGGCCTGCAGCGACAGTCGGGTGTCGCCCGAGATCGTCTTCGACGCCACCATGGGCGAGCTCTTCGTGATCAGGACGGCCGGCCAGACGTTGGACGGAGCATCACTGGGCACGATCGAATACGGCGTCGCCCACCTTGGAACCCCGATCGTCCTCGTCCTCGGACACACCGGATGCGGCGCGGTCATGGCGGCACTGGGCGACGGCGATCCCCCACCACCCCTGTGCGATGTGGTGAGGCCCATCCGCGACAGCGTCCCGGCCGGTACGGATCCCGCCGATGCGGTTCGGATCAACGCCCGGGCTCGCGCAGCGGACGTTCGTCGGCTGGTCCCGGGCGTGCGGTCGTCCGCTGGATGTCTGGTCACCTCGGCGATCTTCGATCTGCACGACGGTTCGGTCGCCTGGCTGGACGACTGAACCCGGCGATGCCGCGGCGTCTCACTCGAAGACGCCGCCCCCCTCCTGCGGGGATTCGTCCATCTCCAGATCGTTGGAGATCGCTTCCGCGCCGAGTTCGGTCGAGAAGCGAGGCGGCCCGTTCGGATCGTCCGGGCCGTCGGACTGGCATCCGAGACCACCGGTCGCGAGCAGCAGGAGCCCCGATGCCACCAATGCCGCTTTCATTGGTTTCGGATCTCCGCTTCGAGACGCGGCTTGATCCGCTCGTACTCGAAGTCGCTGATGATGCCGAGCTGGTGATCCGTCTCGAGCTGCTCGAGACGCTCCCGGGCGGTCGGTGCCGCCTGGGCCTCCGCCGCCTCGTTGCCGGTGATACAGCCCGCGAGCAGGGCGCTCGCGGCCACGGCGACGAGTATCGCGATCCGAGACCGTGACGCACCGGTCGATATCTTCCATCCGAATGGTCTCACGCGAATCACCGACCTTTCCGGGCGCGGTCGGCTCAGGCCGACCACCCCTTCTTGAAGTCCTCGCAGGCGGCGACGAACTCGTCGGCGAGCTTCTTGAAGCTCCGCTCCTCCACCAGGCGGTCGCGAAGCGACTTGCCCTTGCCTCGGAAGTGCTCGAGCAGGTCGCGTTCGAAGTCGGCGACCTTGTCGAGCGAGACGTCGTCGAGGAATCCGCGGGATCCCGCGAAGATCGAGATGCACTCGTCGATCACGTCCATGGGCACGAACTGGCCCTGCTTCAGAAGCTCGGCCATCCGCTGACCACGGGTGAGCTGTCGCTGCGAGGCCGGATCGAGTTCGGTTCCGAGCTGGGCGAACGCCTCGAGCTCACGGAACGCGGCAAGGTCGAGTCGAAGCGAGCCGGCCACTTCCTTCATCGCCTTGATCTGGGCGTTGCCACCCACGCGACTCACCGAGATGCCCACGTTGATGGCGGGCCGGATGCCGGCGGAGAAGAGCTCGGGCTGCAGGTAGATCTGACCGTCCGTGATCGAGATCACGTTGGTCGGGATGTAGGCGGACACGTCGCCTTCCTGCGTCTCGATGATCGGCAACGCGGTGAGCGAACCGCCACCATTCTCGTCGGAGAGCTTGGTCGCTCGTTCGAGCAGACGGCTGTGCAGGTAGAACACGTCGCCGGGATACGCTTCGCGGCCGGGCGGACGACGAAGGAGAAGCGACAGTTCGCGGTAGGCCACCGCCTGCTTCGAAAGGTCGTCGTAGACGCAGAGCACGTGCTTCGGCGTCTTGCCGTCCTTGCCCTGCCACATGAAGTGCTCGCCCATCGCGGTGCCGGAGTACGGCGCGATGTACTGGAGCGGTGCGGGATCAGAGGCACCGGCGGCCACCACGATGGTGTAGTCCATCGCACCGGCCTCGCGGAGCGAATCGACCACGCCCGCGATGGTGGATTCCTTCTGGCCGACGGCGACGTAGATGCAGACGACCGCCTCGTCGGTTCCCCAGAATCCCTTCTGGTTGATGATCGCATCGAGACAGACCGCGGTCTTCCCCGTCTTCCGGTCGCCGATCACCAGTTCTCGCTGACCACGTCCCACGGGAATCATCGAGTCGACGGCCTTGATGCCGAACTGCATCGGCTCGGTCACCGGCTGGCGAGCCGCGATGCCCGGGGCGACGATGTCCACCTTGCGGGTCTCGGTCGCCTGGAGGGCGGGGCCACCGTCGATCGGGCGGCCGAGTGCGTCCACGACGCGGCCGAGGAGCGACTCGCCCACGGGGACCTCGAGGAGGTTGCCGGTGGAACGAGCGGTATCGCCTTCGCGGATGCCCGAGCCGTCGCCGTAGAGGACCACACCGACGGTGTCGGTCTCGAGGTTCATGGCCTGACCCATGACCGTGCCGTGCTCACCCTGGAATTCGAGGAGCTCGCCGGCCATGACGTTGGAGAGTCCGTAGACGCGGGCGATGCCGTCGCCGACCTCCACGACCTTGCCGACTTCCGAGATCGAGAGTTCGCTGGCGTACTGCTCGATTTCCTGCTTGATGACGGAGGTGATCTCGTCGGACTTGATCTTCACGGTGGACCTCGCTGGGTGCGCCTAGGCGCGGTTGGGTGGAACGTGTGGTTAGGACTGACCTGTCATGCTGGGCCGGCCTCGTACTGTCGAGGGGGTCGACCCGTCGGACCCGTGGTCGCTGGACTATTCCTCGAGGAATTCACTGCTCTCGGAGCGGATCGACGCCGACCCGTTCTCCAGAAGCGACTCACGCAGGCCGCGGAGCTGCCCGCGGACCGAACCGTCGATCAGCTGATCGCCGATTCGAAGAACCAGGCCGCCGATCATCGCTGGATCGGCGTACTGGTGGAAGACTGGATCCTTGCCGAGACGGGCCTTGACCTTCTGGGCAAGCTGTTCGAGCTGGGCGGCGTCGAGCGTGCCGTCGATGGTGTAGACGTCGACTTCGATACGCCCGAATCGATCGTTGAGGAGTTCGCCGTAGCCGTCTGAGATGTCGTCGAGGTGACCGAGACGCCCCTTGTCGTTCAACACGAGAAGGAATCGCAGCAGGACGTCGGTGACCTGCCCGTCGAAGACGCGACGAAGCGTGCCGGCCCGCTTCTCCCGCTCGACGATGGGCGATCGGAGGAATTCCGCGAACGTCGAATCGGCCCGAACGAGCTCGACGATGCTCTGGAGCTCCTCACCGATCTCCACCAGCTTGGCATCGCCGCCGGCGGCTTCGCCGAGCTCGAAGAGGCTCTGGGCGTACACGCGGGCGACGGCGTCGATGGTTCGGTTCGGAGTGGACATGGTGGAAACAGGGGCTCCCGTGAATCGGTCGGATCAGACGCCGGCGGTGTCGAGTTCCTTGAGGCTCTCCTCGACCAGTCGAGCCTGGTCGGCGGCGTTGATCTCTCGCTGCAGAATGCGACCCGCGATGGCCGAGGCCAGCTCGGTGGCGTTGGCGTGGATGTCCGCGACGGCCGACTTCTTGGCCGCCTCGATGTCCGCCTTCGCACGAGCCATGCGGTCCGCGAGCTCTCGTTCGTTCGACGCCTTCATCTCCTCGGCGAGACGCTGCGCCTCGGCCCGGGCTTCGGCGATCGTTCGGTTGGCTTCCTCACGAGCCTCGGCGAGGCTTCGCTCGTACTCGGCGAGCGCATCCTTAGCCTGGGTCCTCGCATCCTCCGCAGCCTTGATCTCACCGAGGATCTTCTCGTTTCGATCGTCGAGGCCCCTGGTGATCACCGGCCACACGAAGAAGAAAAGCATAGCCATCGTGACGAGGAACACCACGAAGGCGGTTCCGGCCACCCAGGGCTCGGGGTTCATCGGATCGGGGGGGGCCCCGTCGGCGGCGGCAAAGAAAAGTGAGGCAAGCATGCGGAACTCCGCTGTTCGAAAGTGTCCGTCCGTGGGGATCCCGCCGTCGAGACGGCAGGGGGTCGACCCGAGAGGCGAGGGGGATTCCCGGAGCCGGTGGGATCACCGGCTCCGGGAAGCTCGACCACTCGGGATTCTCACATCGGCATCAGCCGCCGGTCGTGACCGACGTCTGCATCAGGAAGCCGACGACCACACCGAAGAGCGCCACACCTTCGACGAGGGCGGCGGTGAGAATCATGTTCACGAAGATACGGCCGGCCATCTCGGGCTGACGGGCGGTGGCTTCACAGGCTCCAGCACCGATGCGTCCGATGCCGACGCCGGCGCCGATGACGGCCAGACCGGCGGCGATGCCCTTACCGATGCCAGCGCCCCAGTTGATGACCGTGGTCTCCTCCGCGGCGAGTGCCGGTTCGACCATGAAGAGCGAGCCGACGAGGGCGAAGAGGAAGAGGGGAATGATCTTGTTCATGCGATCCGAATCTCCGAGTGCGACGCAAGGCGTCCTGGTGGTTGGTGGTCCTAGTGACCGCTTCAAGCCGAAGCGGGATACAGGTGGGTCAAGAACGTGGGGTCAGTGGGCCGCCGACAGCTCCGCTTCGACACCTTCGGCGCCGTGATCCTCGTGCTCGTGCTCTTCGTGGCTCATCAGGCTGATGAACACCGCGGTGAGGAACATGAAGACGAACGCCTGGAGGAAGGCGACGAACAGTTCGAGAACGGTCAGGGCGACCGCGAAGGATCCCGATGCGATGGTGACGCCCCACCAGGTTCCGCCTCCGGGCTCGAGGCCGAGCTGGGGCATGGAGGGCAGCATGATGATCGTCGCGAGCAGAATGTGCCCGCCGAGCATGTTCGCGAACAGGCGAATCGCCAGGGCGACCGGCTTGATGAACACGCCGGCGAACTCGACCGCGAAGACGATCGGCACCACGAGCCAGAGCCCCTTCGGCCCCTTGGCGAGCCCACAGGTCAGGTGATCGAGCCAACCCAGGAAACCAAGTTCCCGGAAGGAATGGATCTGGATCACCACGAAGGCGAAGAGCGCCAGGACGGCGGTCGTGTTGATGTTGGCGGTCGCGGTTCCACCGATCGCGAAGAGGTGCACGCCGAAGAGGTGCTGCACATCCTGGAACGGGATCATCCCCAGCAGGTTGACGAAGAGGATGAAGAAGAAGATCGAGAAGAGGAACGGCATCCATCGGCGGGTCTGCTTCTCACCGAGGACCGGGATGAGCATCGTGTCCCGGAGGTAGACGACCATCACCTCAATGATCTGTGCGATTCGGCCACGGGTCACGTATCTCGCGTTGCCTTCGGACTCGGCACCGGTACGAATGCGCTTCGCTGCGACGAACATGGCGATCAGGAGCAGCACGCCCGCGATGACGAGCATCACCTCGTGAATCGAGCCGGCGCCGATTTCGCCGACCCACCAGATCGTCTCGTAGAGCGTCTCGCGCGTGTTGAGCACGTGGGAGAGTGGATCTGTTCCAGCAAGCGTGAGAGTCGACAACACCGGACTCCGGTGAGGAGGAAACTGACGAGGCGTCGATGCATGGACGAATCCGTCGCATCACGACACCGACGGAGGCCGTTCCTGCTCCTCGAGGGCGATCTGGCGAAGCA
>PKCT01000025.1 GCA_002862325.1 Phycisphaerae bacterium | reverse complement strand
CGAGGATCTCTACTCCTTCGCGGGGCCGCGGATCTACGGACGTTGCGCCAACTGCCACACCATCGACGGCGCCGCCAACACTGGTCCGTCGTGGGGCGACTCCTCCTCCGGGTCGTTGGCCGGCCTCGGTGCGATCTGGGAACGGACCGTCGCGGGCACCACGCCGGTCACCGGCGGCACCAAGGGACGTCCCAACACCACGCTGAAGGACTACATCGGTCCGGGCAAGCTGTACGAGACCCCCGAGGACTACATCCGCGCCTCGATCTACAACCCCGGCGAGCTCCTCGTCGGCGGATATGGACCAAACATGCCGCACTTCCGCGGCCAGCTCGGTGATCGCGCTATCGACGCGGTCATTGGGATGATCAAGAATCTCGATCAGTTCGACGCTTCCGGCCGCTACGTCGGGGGAGCCAACTGATCTTCCGTTTCGGCGGGATCCGGTCGGGGTGGCCGGTACCTGCCTGTTCATGCCGATCGCGAGTGGTTCGTCGATCGACTCCGTTCCTTCGCCCCGAATCTGGAGTGCCGTCGGCACCCCATACCGTTCGCCAAGAGGTTTCAGATGACCACGCTTGACGCCAATCGCCCCGTAGATTCCACCGGAACGCCTCCGGTCGACAACTACCTCACGTTCACCCGCGGGATCATGAGCTGGATCGTGACGCTCGATCACAAGCGGATCGGCGTGATGTACCTCTTTGCCGTCCTGGCGTCGTTCTTCGTCGGCGGCGTCTTCGCGCTGCTCGTGAGAACGGAACTCCTCACGCCCGGTCAGACGATTCCCGGGGTCGACGCGGACGCGTACAACCAGTTCTTCACGCTCCACGGCGCGATCATGGTCTTCCTCGTGATCATTCCGTCGATCCCGGCCGCGATGGGCAACTTCGTGCTGCCGATCATGCTGGGCGCAAAGGACGTGGCGTTCCCACGGCTCAATCTCGGCAGCTTCTACCTGTGGATCCTCGGTGCGATCTGTGCGGTCGCGTCGCTCACCTTCGGTGGATTCGACACCGGCTGGACCTTCTACACCCCGTACTCGACGACCACCACGACCGGTGGCGTCATCCCGGTGGTGGTCGGGGTCTTCATCCTCGGGTTCAGTTCGATCTTCACCGGCATCAACTTCGTGGTGACGATCCACAAGCTTCGTCCTCCGGGCATGACGTGGTTCAAGATGCCGCTCTTCCTCTGGGCGACCTACGCCACGGCCCTCATCCAGGTCCTGGCCACGCCCGTCCTGGGCATCACGCTCCTGATGCTCATCGTCGAGCGGGTCGCCTCGATCGGTCTGTTCGACCCCGCGATGGGTGGCGATCCGGTGCTCTTCCAGCACTTCTTCTGGTTCTACTCGCACCCCGCGGTGTACATCATGATCCTCCCGGCGATGGGCATCATCTCCGAGATCATCTCGGTACACGCGCACCGGCACATCTTCGGCTACCGCTTCATCGCGTTCAGCTCGGTGGCGATCGCCATCTTCTCCTTCCTGGTGTGGGGTCACCACATGTTCACCTCGGGCCAGAGCCCGCTCATGAACACGTTGTTCTCCGCGATCACCTTCTCGGTGGCCATCCCGTCGGCGATCAAGGTGTTCAACTGGCTGGCGACCCTCTACAAGGGTTCCATCAGCCTCAATACCCCGATGCTGTACGGCCTGGGATTCATCTTCCTGTTCACGATCGGCGGACTGACGGGACTCCACCTCGGAACGCTGAACACCGACATCCATCTGCACGACACCTACTTCGTGGTCGCGCACTTTCACTACGTGATGATGGGATCGGCGTTGATCGCGATGATCGGCGGCCTCCACCACTGGTGGCCCAAGATGTTCGGCAAGATGTACAACGAGAAGCACGGCGCGATCGGCTTCTGGCTGGTCTTCATCGGCTTCAACGTGACCTTCTTCACGCAGTTCATGCTCGGCAGCCACGGCATGCCGCGGCGGTACTACGACTACCAGCCTGAATTCCAGATCTACCACGTGATCTCGACCATCGGCTCCTACATCATGGCGCTCGGCTTCTTCTGGACCGCCTACTACCTGATCGCGTCGCTCGTCGGTGGGAAGAAGGCCCCGGCGAATCCCTGGGGTGGCCGCAGCCTCGAGTGGCAGTGCAGCTCGCCGCCGCCTCACGACAACTTCAAGGTGACGCCGTCGGTCGGCGATTGCTATGACTTCAGCGTGGTTCGTTGGGACGAAGAGGAGGGCGGCTACGTCGTCGATCGCGATCAGGATCCGTCCCTCAAATCCGCCACATGACCCGTCTACTCGCGGTCCGATCGGGCCGAAGCTCATTGGAGTTCACCGGATGACGTCCATCCAGGCCAACCCCACGGATCAACCGGACACGCCGGATCACGGTCACGACGATCATGGTCATGGCCACGACCCGAACCTCGCGCACCACTTCGAGTCGATGCCGCAGCAGTTCGACGCCGGCAAGCTCGGCATGTGGCTGTTCCTCGCGACCGAAGTGCTGTTCTTCGGCGGTCTCTTCGCGGCGTACGCGGTGCTCCGGGCCCGGAATCCCGAGGTGTTCTCCTACGCGAGCCAGTATCTGGACACGCTCATGGGTGGCATCAACACCTGCGTGCTGATCGCCTCGAGTCTGACCATGGCGCTCGCGGTGCGCTACGCCCAGACGGGAAAAAAGATTCCGCTGGTCATCTGTCTCTGGTTGACCATGGGTGGTGCGGTGGGCTTCCTGGGCATCAAGTACGTGGAGTACACCCACAAGTTTCACGAGAACCTGATCTGGGGCACCGGCTTCTACCAGCCGGTCGACCAGCAGCAGGCCGACGACCTCGCCCAGGTCGGCGAGGATCTCCTCACGCCGATCTTCACGGCGCCCCAGGAGGCGAGCGCCGAAGCGGCCCGGGTCGAGTCGATGTCCACCATCGTGAACCAGCCTGAGGAGGCGGCCTCGAGCGTCGCCAACGCGGCGGTCGGCCCCAGGGGGCTCGCCTCGACGCTGGCGGCCGAGCAGGCCGCGGTCGAGACGGCCGACACCCACGATGCGGGCGCCGGCCACGGCAAGCAGCATCTGGGCGACCCCGAGATGCCGGTGAACACGCATCTCTTTTTCGCGATCTACTTCTGCATGACCGGCCTGCACGGCATCCACGTCGTGATCGGCATGGGGGTCATCGGCTGGCTGATCTGGCGGGCCCAGCGAGGCGAGTTCGGCCCCGGGTACTTCGCCCCGGTCGACTACGGCGGCCTGTACTGGCACATCGTCGACCTGATCTGGATCTTCCTCTTCCCTCTCTTCTACCTGATCCACTGACCGCACGGGCCCGGGCAAAGTCGCTCGGGTCGCGGGAGTCTGAACTATGTCCCAAGAGAACGCGATTCACCACGACGACCACGGCGAACACGGCATGGGCCACGTGGTCGGCTACGGTCCGCTGTTTGCCACCGGCATCGGACTCATCGTCCTGACCGCGGTCACGGTCGCGGTGCGTTACGTCGACGCCGGCGAGCTGAACATGCCCATCGCCCTGGGGATCGCCGGGTTCAAGGCGACGTTGGTCGCCCTCTACTTCATGCATCTTCGATGGGACCGGCCCTTCAACGGTCTCGTGCTCGTCGGTTCGATCGTTTTCGCGGTGCTGCTGATGATCTTCGTGCTGATGGACACCGACCAGTACGAACCCCAGGTCATCCAGGGCAATCCGCCGGCCGTGCAGACCACGTTGGACGACGTCGCGCCGGGCGCGCCGATCTCGTCGCACGCCCAGTACGACTGAGTCCGCTCGGCGTCCCCGTCCATTCCCGGAACCCCGCGCGAGCGGGGTTCCGTCGTCTCCCCCCTCGTTCCGCCCGAACCGCGACGCGATGAAACAGCGCATCACCCCCTTCGAAGATCCGAGGGCCCGCACCGAGGCGGGCGTGATGGGGATGCTCGTCTTCATCGTGTCGTTGGCGATGATCTTCGCGGCCACGATCCTCGGACTCGTCGTGGTTCGGATCGAGGACGACGGCCCGTGGCCGCCCGCCGGCATGCCTGCGCTGCCGTCGCTCCTAGCGCTGAGCACGGTCGTCATCCTCGTCTCGAGCCTGACGATGTGGCTCACGACCCGGGCGATCGCTGGCGACCGCCAGGTCGAGTTCAGGCGATGGCTGTGGACCACGTTCGCCCTTGGGATCGCGTTCCTCGTGCTGCAGGTCGCGGCCTGGTCCCAGGTGATCGCCGATGAGCTCGACTTCGATCGGCATCTCTACGCGTGGACCTTCTACGTGCTGACCGCGTTGCACGCGCTCCACGTCCTCGGCGGGATCGGACCCATGGCGGTCGTGGTGCGACACGCGGGGCGGGGGAGGTACCGCGCGGACCAGCACCGTGGAGTGACCTACCTGGCGATGTACTGGCACTTCCTCGACCTCGCGTGGGTCAGCCTCTATGCGACGCTCGTGTGGGGGACCTGGTTCCGATCCTGAGCTGGGCGGCAGCCGCCGCTAGCCGCCGATCGGACCGGCGACCCGATCCTCGAGCGCGGGGGCCGCGATCTCCTCGACCGCCTCGAATCGGTGCACGGCCGCCAGCAGCGCGGCGGCCGCGGCGAGCAGCAGCGCGCCGTTGGCCTGGTGGGCGGAGGTCGGGACGAGTTCCCAGATCGGAATCGACGTGGTCTTACGAAGCAGGGTGGTGACGAAGGCGACGATGCCGAGCGTCATCTGGATGCCGACCAGGACGTTGACCGTCCGACCGAGGGTCGGCACCAGCGGAACGCCCTCTTCGCATCGCGTCTTCGCCCGCAGGCCGGCGACCAACGCGACGATCAGGACCACGACCGAGAAGGTGAGGTGTCCGTGCATCGCCCAGGCCGGCGGCACGGGCTTGGGAGCGCCATCGAGCGGGGGCGTGGCGAAGTGTCGATAGCACGCGCCCAGAAAGAGCTGGAGAACCAGGGCCCCGACCAGCAGGGACGTCCAGGTGCGGTCCAGGCGGGCGAATGGACTCGCGATCGGCTTCTCGCCGCCTCGCCAGCGTCGGCTCGAGACGACGGCGAGCAGGACGAACGCGGCGAAGGTGAACTGTCCGAACATGCCGTGGGCGATCGCGAGGATCGTGCTCGGTCGGACGTCGGTCTGGCTCGTCGTGAGGTGACCGGTCACGCGAAGGCCGCCCATCAGTCCCTGGATGCAGACCATCACGAAGATCAGCGTCGCCAGGGTCCGGACCCATCCTCGTCGGTCGTGGACGTACACCATGATCAGGAGGGTGATGGCGGTGAGGCCGACCAGCATGCCGTAGAGGCGATGGGCGTGCTCGTAGAAGATGCCGCCGGTCATCTCGCTGAGCGGATAGAGCAGCATGTTGTGGCCGAAGGAGTTCGGCCAGTCGGGAACCGCAAGGCCCGCCTCCATGCCGGTGACGAGCCCACCGGTCACGATGAGCACGAACACGGTCGCGGCGGCCACCATCGAGAAGAGCCCCGTCGGGCTGCTGGCGCCCAGTCGGTCCGCTCGAAACCAGCGTCGGCCGATCGCGGCGCCGATGCCGCCCAGCAACGCGGACGCGATCAGGAGACCGCCGATCCAGATCAGGAGCGAGAGGCCGTCTCCGGATTGCACCAGACTGCCGACGATCAGAAGATTCACGAAACCGCTGACGAGGCCCGCGCCGATACCGGCCCGGATGGACCCCAGGAGTCTTCCGGCCCAGGCGCCTCCGACCACGAGCACAAGGAGTTCCGCGGCGAACACCAGCTCTCCGAGGAGCAACCCGGGTTGCATGAAGGCGACGTACCCGATCGCCCACATGACGGTGGCGATTCCGAATCCGATGCCGAGCGCGAGGCTTCGACGTTCGGCGGTGGACACCAGTTCATGAGACATGGATCGACTCTCCGTACGGGATTCCGAACGAGTGGACACCATGGTAGGCGAGGAGCAAAAAAGCAGGAGGGTCTGAAGGGTTCTCTCCCGGGGAATCGGTCGAGATCCTGGCGTCGAAGTCGCGTTCGATCCCGTCTGGGGTCGTAGAATTGGGCCCATGTCCGAGACCGTCGTCACTCCAGATACCGCGATCTCCGGTTCTGCGACGCCAGCGCGTCGACGGGGCTGGCGTACGATGTGGATGGATTTGACCAAGCTCCGCCTGAACATTCTGGTGCTGCTGACCACGGCCGCTGGTTACGTCCTGGGACGACACGGTCTCCCGGCGTTCGATTGGGCGGCATTCGGCGTGACGTTGCTCGGGACGGGGCTCGCGGCGGCCAGTGCGGCGATTCTCAACCAGACCTGGGAGTCGGTCCGCGACGCTCGCATGCATCGCACCCGGAATCGTCCGGTCGCGAGCGGACGGCTGTCCCGCTCCGTGGCGTTCGCCGCCGGGGTGGTGGCCGGGTACGCGGGGGTGGCGCTCCTTCTCTACGTCGACGTTCTTCCGGCGATCCTCGCCCTGCTCAACATCGGCATCTACGTGCTGATCTACACGCCGCTCAAGCCCATCACGACGATGAACACGCTGCTCGGCGCGGTCTGCGGTGCGATCCCGCCGATGATTGGATGGTCGGCGGCGACCGGCGGCCTCGAATACGGCGCCTGGGTGATCGGTGGTCTGCTCTTCGTCTGGCAACTGCCGCACTTCTTCGCGCTGGCTTGGATGTATCGAGAAGACTACGACCGGGGTGGTCACATGATGCTTCCGGTCATCGATCCTACGGGTCGGTTGACCGGGCAGGTGATGTCGACGACCGCGGTACTCCTCGTACCGATCGGTCTCGTGGCCTCCTGGATCGGCATCACGGGAGTGTGGGCAGCGCTGGTCAGCGTCCTGCTTGGAGTCTGGTTCGTCTGGCGCTGCATGGGATTCTGGCGGTCGCCGTCGGACCAGAACGCGCGTCGAGCGTTTCTGGCCAGCCTCGTCTACCTGCCGGTCGTCCTCGGCGCGATGGTCCTCGATCAGGGGCGGATCTCGCCCGAGGCCGTCATGAGGGGCACGAACGCTCCCGTGTCGACCCCGTCGAGTCCGGCGCTCGAGAATCGAGACGCACCGTGACCGACCCGATGGATGCGCGACCGAGTGGTCTCCTCAAGAGACATCTTCCGCTGATTCTTTCGATCGGCCTGGCGCTTCTGGGCGGTGGACTGGTGCTCGGGTGGGGGATCGCAGGCGTTCTCGTCGGTGAACCGCCGGTCGGTGACGGCGTCGATCCCGAGACCTACGGTGTCGATCTCTCCGATCTTCGGATCGATCGAGCCGCATTGGAGGCGTCCGGACGACCGCGAGACTTCCTCCTCGCATACGAATCACCCCAGACGATGCCGGGCGGCGAGGTTCAGGCATGGAACTCGGCGCATGCCCGAAAGTGGCAGAAGGAAGTGGTGAGTGGCGACCGGGTGATCGGGGTGGAGATCGGTGGGGAATCGCGTGCGTATCCGCTCTTCATCGTGGATGCGCATGAAGTCGTGCTCGACGAGCTCGGTGGTGTCCCGATCGTCCTTGCCCGTTCACCGCTTCTCGACGAGGTCATGGTCTTCGAACGGCGGCTCGACGACGCCCCGATCGATCCCGGGGTGAGTGGACTGTTGGACGACCTCGCGCAGGTGATGCACGATGGCGAGGAATCGACCAGCCTCATCTCTGCGCACGACGGCCGATTCATCGCGGGTCCCAAGGCCGGCGCGAAGCTTCGATCCGTTCCGGGGGTCTCGGTCGTGCCGTGGCGGGATTGGCTGCGCGAACATCCGGAGACCACGGTGGTCCGACGAGAACCGGAATCGATGCGGCGCTATCGGCGGATCAGCTACAACCGCTATCTCGATGGAGAGGACTGGATCATTCCGCCAAGACGGGAACCCGGCGATGCGACCGGTCTGGACAGCCGCGATCGAGTGGTCTCGGTGATCGACGACGATGGTCGGCTCTCGGCGGTCTTGCCGATCGGCGAGCTGCGACAGGCGGCGGTCGACGATCGGGTCGAGCTCGACGTGGCTTCAGGCCGTCTTCTGCTCCAGCTGGTCGCCGGCGACGAGGATGTCATGATCGTCGATCACGACGGCCACATCACGCGACCGGGATTCTGGATCGGAGTCTGGAGCCGCGATCCGGAGGGGGCGGGGGCGGCGCTCGCCCGCGGGCGAGCCCGGCTTCAGCGACGCTGAGTCTCTTCTCGAGCGGGCGACCCTACTCGAGTTCGACCGTCGGCTTGAGGGCTTCCTGCAAGGCGAGGGTCGCGTAGATCGTCGCGAGTTCCGGACGAGACTCCTCCCAGCGGTCCACCGGGTTCCTCCACGAACCATCGGCCGCCTGCCTTTCGACGATCGCCTCGATCAGTTCGGCCCGCCAGTCGTGGGCGACGCCGTCAGGGGTCTCGATGGTCTCGAGCCCCGAGGCCCGGAGCGCCCGGGCCATCGCGTGAAGGTAGTAGAAGACACCCTGCTGGCCGAGACCGGGATTCTCCTCGAAGGTCCAGTGATCGCGGATCCACTGGAGTGCCGCCGCGACACGGGGGTCGTCCGACGCGAGGCCCGCGTAGAGCAGGCTCTTGAATCCCGCGTACGTCATCGAACCATAGCTTCTGAGGCTGCGGGCCTGGCCGGCGGGCATGCGCTCGCCGTACCGTCCTTCGCCGGCGGCCTGACTCGCGAACGACTCTCCGCCGTTCGCGGGGGTGTAGACGAAACCACCGTCGTCGCTCCCCGACTGGGCCCATGACGCGGGGTTGGTGGCCTTGTGGTTCTGGGTTCGGGTCAGGAACACGAGGGCCCGTTGGACCGTGGGTTCACTCGGGCTCACGCCCGCGTCGTAGAGCGCGTCGAGCATCATCTGGGTGTTCGAGAGATCGGGGCGGCCGTGTCGTCCGTATCCCGCGCCCCCGAACCAGTCCTGGTTCGGTGCGATGCCGTTGGACTGGTCCCACTGTCCGTTCTCGAGGTAGGTCACGGTCTCGACGATCAATGGTGCCGCGGCTGGACTGTCGGTGCCGACCGCCGCCAGTCCCATGGTGATCGCGCTCGCGACGTAGTTTCCGAGGCCGCCGCGGGACAGGCCTTCGAGGCCGCGGTCTTCGAGCGACCGGAGGACGAAGGCCAGGGCCCGATCGCGGGAGACCTCGAATTCATCGGCGGGGACCTGCGACATGGCCTTCAGTCCCATGGCGGTCACCGCGATCGCCGCAGCGGCTTCGCGGGGCGGTTGATCGGTCGGGAGCACGGCCGAGCCTTCCATCCAACCGCCGCGTTCGGATTGCGATTCCCCGAGCCAACGAAGTCCCTTGCGGACGCTCTCGAGACCGGATGTCCACGACGATTCGTCAAGTGTGGTCTGGTCGCGCGAGGTGGCGATCCGATGGACCGCCGGCATCGGTGCGACCGGCGTCGACTCCACCTGGGGGGTGGTCAGCGTGGTGATCTTCTCCTGGTCGACGCGTTCGTCCAGGGGAACCCGGGGTTGTGCCGACACCGCCTCCCGGGTGTCTTCCGGGTTCGACGCCTGGGGTGCTCCGACGGCCTGCGTCGACATGTGGAGGGCGACGCCCAGAGCGAGACCGGCGAACGATCCACCGACCTGATTCGTCGTGGCGCGAGCGGGACTCGGGGTGGCGTTGGCGTTCATGTGGCGTCGTCCGGATGCGAAGACGGGTGAGAAACCCTAGGCTGGGTGGCATCTCCGAGCGGGCGATTCGCGGAGACCATCAGGAGTGTAGGTCATGGACGAGCCGAATTTGGACAACGCGAAGAACGACTTCGTCCAGGATCCCCGCACCGCAGCATGGTGGAAAGCGGTCGCATCGGCGTTCGTCGAACGCGAAGGCGAGCACCACGTGGACTGGCCGGAAGAGGTCACAGCGCTGCGAGATCAGGTCGTCTCCGTGGCCAGACGTGCCGGTGACGTCCTCACCGCCGGATCGCTCGAGGCGATCGAATCGCGGTGCGACGCGATCGAGTCGAGGCTCGATCGGATCGAGCGCCGTCTCGGCGAGTTGGACGCCCCCTCGGAAGAGCGTTAGCGAACCGTACCGACCAGATACATGTTCTCGGAGCCCTCCCGGGTCCGGATCGTGATGGGAATCTCGAACGGACCGGACGCGTTCGACGCGGCGGTCACACTCGCATCGACGCGAACACGATCGCCGTCGCCGGCGACCTGTCGAAGCATCGAGACCTGGAAGGACGGGTCCGCGGAGTCGACCGCCAGAACCTGTCGATTCTTGAACTGCTTCAGTTCGATCGTGAACGGCACCGGCACGTTCGGGGAGATGGCACCCACGTTGGCCAGATATCCGTCGAAGATGATGGCCATGGGGCGGACCTGGTGGGGGAGCTTGGACCACTCGTGACGGATTCGGAGTTCGACCATCGGCGCTTCGGGGTGATCGGTCTCGATGAAGAGCCACTTCGGCATCGTCGCCGCCGTCTCACCTCGAAGGTCGTACGAAACTACCTGCGCGGCGGCTGGCGCGTTCGGCGTCGCCATGATCGGCGTCTTGCCGTTCACGCTCAGCACCTTGAAGGGGACTCCGTCGACGGCGTTGAGATTCACGTTGCCGGTCATCCCGGCGGGTGTCAAGGCATCGATGTAGACCGGTGAGGTCCGCACGGGGTACGCCGCGACCGCCTGCAGCGTCAGGCGTGGCCCCTGCATGGGCTGTTGTCCTTCCCCCTCCGGCCTGAGGACCATGTTGACGGCGGCCTGCTTGATTCCGGTGGTGTTCGGCACCTGGAGCGTCAAGGGGACGCGAATGCCGCCGGTCGCGGGAATGGTGAGACCGTCGATCGTCACCGTGGTGCACTGGCAGGTGGGCGTCGCCTTCAGGATCCGGATCGGCATGCTGGTCGGGTTGACCAGGGTGATCGAGGTGCGCAGTTTCGATCCCGGCTGGACCACCCCGAAGTCGACTCCGGGGGGAGCGCCATACACGGCGGTCGCGCCCGCCTGGATCGGCACGCTCCCGGCCGGAAGAATCGTGGCCTGGTCGGCGGTGTCCGCGGCGGTGGCCGCGGCGGGAGCCGTGGAGGTCGCCGGTGCCGTGTTCTGGGCCGTCGCGGTCGTCGGTGTCGCGTCGGCGGACGGCTTGGCGTCTTCGCCACAGCCCACCAGGGCGATCGACGCCACGAGGCTTCCAACGGAGAGCAGGCGGGGGAGGAAGGTGGGCTGCATCACGGGAGGCTCCTGGAGGGACGGTCGTTCATCGGGAGATGGGAGAGGCTAACCGGGGGAGAGGCACTTGGCGATTCGCTCGGACGGCCGGTTGGGTTCGGCAGTGCGGACGGCCTCAAGACATAATGCCGGGCATGAAAGCCATCGCCGTCATGCAGGGGGGGCAACCCGTCGCGTCCAACGTCGAGATCATCGAGATCGAGCCGCCGACACCGGACCGTGGGGAGGTGTTGGTCCGGACCGAGTCGTCCGCCTTGAATCATCTTGATCTCTGGGTTGGGATGGGCATTCCAGGTGTCGAACGGTCCTGGCCGAGGGTGACGGGCTCCGATGGGGTTGGGATCGTGGAGAAGATCGGACCGGGTGTGAACGAGGCCTGGCTCGGTCGACGTGTGATCATGAATGCGGCGGTCGAGGTCGAGCATGCCCACTATCCCGATCTGGCTCCTGCAGGCGAGGATCTGGGCATGATCGGAGAGCATGTGGCCGGATCCATGGCGGAGATGTTCGTCGCACCCGTCGGCAACGTGCTCGACATCGGCGAGAGCGATGCGGTATCAGCGGCGGCGTTCGGGCTCGCACACCTCACCGCGTGGCGGATGATTCGTACGCGCGCTCGACTTCGAAGCGGCGAGTGGGTCCTGATTCCGGGGATTGGTGGCGGCGTCGCCACCGCCGCACTGGGGATCGCGAAGCATCTCGGTGCACGCATCGTGGTCACAAGTCGCCATGCGTCCAAGCTCGAGCGGGCCATGGAGCTGGGCGCGGACGCGACGGTCCTGGACGAGGGGGTGGACTGGAGCCGGGAGGTCAGGCGAATCACCGGAAAACGAGGCGTGGACCTCTGCATCGATTCCGTCGGCAAGGCGGTTCATCTCGCCTGCATCAAGTCCTTGGCTCGAGGTGGACGCTTCGTCACCTGCGGATGCACCAGCGGCGCGGATCCTGCCACCGACCTCGCGAGGGTCTTTTGGAACCAGCTCTCGATCCTGGGCTCGACCATGGGCGACATGGATGAGTTCCGAGAGGTGGTCCACCTGTTCAAGACCGGTTGCCTCAGCCCCGTGATCGATGGGGTGTACCCCTGGCAGCGGGGGGCGGAGGCATGGGCTCGGCTCGAGGCTGGCGATCAATGCGGCAAGCTTGTGATCGATTGGACGGCGTAAGGCCTCCTGGAGCTGTGGACAGGATGTCAGCAGCCCAAACTGGTCTAGAAAATCGAGCCACTTT
This sequence comes from Phycisphaerae bacterium, assembly GCA_002862325.1. GTDB lineage: Bacteria > Planctomycetota > Phycisphaerae > Phycisphaerales > SM1A02. The sequence continues at coordinate 2,750 of PKCT01000025.1, read as the reverse complement.
GAAGGTCCGAGAATAATCGCGGTCGAGAAGAATCGATCAGGTTTTGTCGGATTTGTGCAATCGATGGAACGTGCGTGGACAGCCATGGTTGCAATTGCAGCAAATCCTCGTTGACGGCCTCTTACTGGCGGATATCTTCGAGGGGTGAGCGCTCTTGCGCTCAATCACACATGTCCTAGGTCTCGGAATCCGCCGAGGCCTTACAGATCCGTCATAGGAGGATTCACGGATGCAGTGTCAATTCATTAAGACCTGTACCGCGCTCAGCGTGGTCGGGATGGCTGGTACCGCGTTTGCGGGCGGCGGAGAGCGGTTCGACGCGAGTTTCGCCGCCGCCGAAATCTTTGTAGCTGGGGGTGCGGCCCCTGCCAACGCGCAGAATCTCGATACCGCTGGGCTCGGCGGCCGCTATTACGCCAGCTTCGGTCACTCGAACCTCGACGTCGACGTCTGTTGGAACACCGGCGCGGCTTACTCTGGTTGGGCCTCGGAAATCCAGTTCGTCATGGAGATGGAAGACGGCACGACCGCTGGAGCGGGTGCGCTCTTCCTGCTCGCCCCGTCGCCGTTCGCCGGCGACAACACCGGTTCGGACGTCGAGGGAGCGTGCTCCAACCGCGTCGCCGCCGATGAAATCGACAATCCCTTCCCTGCCTTCACCTACCAGGTTCCGGACGACGGCCTCGTCGATGTGGCCATCGCTTCGAGCTGGGGTGACGACAGCGGTCTGCCGCACAGTATCGCGAACACCGCGAACTTCTACTTCACGCTGGGCGCGAACATCCCCGCGGGATGCGTTGACGCGACCGGTAGCTGTAGCGTAGGCAACGGCACGCCCGGTTGCGAAGACCTGAGCTGCTGTGCCACCAACTGCGATGCCAACCAGGGCGGCGATCCGTTCTGCTGCTCGAGCAGCTGGGACTCCACCTGCGCCGAGACTGCAATCGCTCTTTGCGGCATCTACATCTACAGCTGCGACGCCCCTGGATCGCAGTCCAACGACTGTGCCACCTCGCCCATCATGATGAGCAACGGTGACTCGCTCGCGTTCAACACGGTCGGCGCCAACACCGACGGCCCGGGTGAAGCGGCCTGCGGGTCCGGTGAGAACGACCTCCCCGTGTGGTCGGACCTCTGGTACATGGTTGACGTCGACGTCGATGCGAACCTGACGGCGACCTGCTGTCTCGCTGGTGACTTCGACACCAAGATCGCGATCTACGACGCAGGCGTCACCGGAACGCCCTTCGATCCGCAGAACCTGCCCGAATCGCTCGTGGTCTGCAACGAAGACTGCGACGACCCCGACTTCTTCACGTCGGAAGCCATCGGCGCGGCCGTGGCCGGCAACAGCTACCTCATCCGAGTCGGTGGTTACCTGACCGCCACCGGTTCCGGTACGCTCACGGTCTCCTGGCAGGAGCCGGATCCCCCGATCGCAGTGCAGGAGTGCTCTGCCGGTAACCCGGACTCGTTCTCGCAGGTCAACCCCGCCTCCGGCGACTTCGTTGCTCCGAACATCGTGTCCTGCAACGGCCCGACCTACTCCGCTCAGAACGGCTTCGCTCGTATCTACACCGCCGCCGACATGGGTGCTGACGTCTTCAACGTCGACTGCGTCAAGATTCCGTGCCTCGTCACCTGCACCTACACCCCGGCCGTCATCCGTATGCTCAAGTCGGCCAGTGGTGCTCCCGCTCCGTACGCCGATCTCGAGCTCATCGCCGAGAACAACATCGGCGTCTATCAGAACGGCCTGGACGATGCCGGAGCCGCCTACGTTCCCGAGCTTCAGATCGCCAACTTCGGTGGCGTTGAAGTCGACCTGTCCGACGGTTCGAGCCTCGTCATCGAGATCGAGTTCGCCGGCAACACCGACTGCTACACCATCCCCTCGGGTGGTGTCCTCGCCGACATCACCGACGGTGTCTCGACCACCTACCTCCGCTCCTCGAGCTGTGGTATCACCGAGTACACCTCGATGGCTGCCGTCGGTGGATTCGACTCCGAGATGTTCCAGTTCGTTGAAGGTACTGTCGGTGGCGGCGGCGGCACGCCGTGCCCGACCGACTTCAACGACGACGGCATCACGGACGGTGCTGACTTCGGCACCATCCTCGCGAGCTGGGGCTCCTGCCCGGCTCCGTGCCCGGCTGACCTCGACAACAACGGCGAAGTCAACGGTGCTGACGTCGGTTCGATCCTCGCCGCCTGGGGCGCCTGCCCCTGAGGCTGATCTTGACCAGCTTTGAGTTCCTCGGAACTCACTGCATCCAACCTCCGCGTCCCCCAGCCCGCAAGGGCTGGGGGACGTCTTCTTTTGCCAAATCCATTGCCGGGTGCCGCACGAGATTCGTTCTGGAAAATCACCATTTAAGTGGTCGTTTGTTTTGTCTTATCGCTACATTGATCACACGGAGTTCGTCCCTTTTTCCGGGCGGACAATTAGCTTCAAGTACTTGAAATAGTTGTAGATAAGGAGTAGTCGAGATGAAAGCAGGATTCATTGGGCTCGGCATGACAACCTGTTCAGTCGGTATCGCTGGCGTGGCGATGGCCGGCGGCGGCGAGCGATTCGACGTGAGCTTCACGGATGTCGACATCTTCGCCGCCGACATCGCAGGGAACGCCGTCAATGTCGATACGTCCGGCCTTGGGGGGCGCTTCTTCGCCAGCTTCGGATACAGCGGACTCGACATCGACATCTGCTGGAACGCCGGGGTGACCTACTCCAGCTGGGCTTCGGAAGT
>PKCT01000056.1 GCA_002862325.1 Phycisphaerae bacterium | reverse complement strand
CCCGCCGCCGCACCCGCACCAGCGGCGCAAAGCCTTCGATCATGGGCCAAGCATAGGGGGCAGGCACCGCGATGCGTTCCTCGGGGCGGATGGAGTCCCATTCGACGCCGGCGTGGCCGAGCAGACATCCGACCGACTGGGCCAGATTCGCGAGGCTGATCTGGTAGGTCACTTCGGTCTGTACCTGGTTGATCTCCGCGGCATTCACCGACTCGAGCGCCTGGGTGAGGTTGCTGCTCGGGATCTGACCGCGGGTGAAGAGAGTCTTGTAGGCCGCGTAGAACCGTCGCGCCGCCTGGACCCGGTAGCGGGCGGCCAGGATCGAATCCCACGTGGTCTGGAGCGTGTCGATCGCGTCGAGCACCTCGCTGGTCACCGTGATCTGCCGCTCCCGGACGCCGGCGAGCGCCTGGAGCCTGGTGAGGAGCGCGGACTGGTAGTTGGCGATGGCGACCTCGTTGCCGAGCGGGACGCTCGCGGTGACGCCGAAACTCCAGCCGCCGGGCTCGTCGTTCAGGAAGAGGTCCGAGTTCGCATCGGCGATCGATTGGCCGTTGGAGTCGAATCCGTTGTAGTTCCAGGCGCCCGTCACGTCGAGCTCGGGCAGCATCTCGTTCCGGCTCATCATGACCTGGATTGACTGTCCGATCAGTTCATATTCGAGCCGAAGAAGGTCGGCCCGGTTTTCGAGGGCGTACGCCACCAGCTTCTGAGGGTTGAATTCGTAGGTGTTCAGACGCGGCGCCGTGTCTGGCATCAGCGCGACGGACCCGTCGAGCGTCATGCCCGGTCGCTGCATGATGACCTTGAGATCGCGGACCGCGAGCCGGAACGCGAGCTCGGACTGGATGACGGTGTCGACTGCGTCCGCAAGGGAAACCTCGAAGTTGTAGACGTTGGCGATCGAGTTGGTGCCCTGGTCCACCAGTCGTCGCTGGCTTTCAAGGAGTTCGCGGGACGTTCGATAGAGGGCAAGGTTGACCTGGAGGATGCGCCAGGCCTGGTAGGTTTTCCAGTAGGCGGTCTCAGCCTTGACGACCTCGTTGATCACCGCGAGGCGGGCGTCGCTGCGTTCGGCGCCGAGCGTCGTCTCGGCGATCACGATCGATGCTTCGTTGTACGCGAACCCGGCGCCCTGGAGCAGGGGCTGTTCGAGGGTGATGCCCGGCTGGCTGATCGCCGTGCCCTGGTCCGGTTGGAATCCGGTGACGTTGTTCTGGGTGGCGACCGTCCAATCGAGATTGAGGTTGCCGCCGGTTCGAAGCGGAACGTTCATGGCCGGGACGAAGTTGGTCGAATCGCTCTTGACGCCGATCGTCTCGTTGCCGAAGAAGGTCGGACTGACGGTGCGACCCTGGGTGACGCTCGCGGTGAAGGTGGCCTCGAACTTCGCCTGCTCGCCTCTCAGCTGGGCCGCGGCGATCTCCGGGGCGACCAGTGACGACTGGAGATCGAGGTTGTTCTGGATGGTCGCTTTGGTCACCTCGGCGAGGCTGATCTTCACCGGTTCGCCCGCGTCCAGAAGGTCGATGATCGCCTCGATCGTGCGGGTGGTCATCTGCCCGACGCCGCCCTTGGGTGTTTCGTTGGCCGATGCGCCGGCGGTGTCCGCCAGCGTGGCGATGGGACCGGTCCGGAGATCGAGTTCATCGATCCGTCGTCGTTCCGTATCAAGGTCGTCCATGCACCCGGTAACGCACCCGAGACCGACGAGACCCACGATGCATGCGATTCGCGTCACGAGAGCTGCCCCGCCATGAGTTCGCGGAAGTGCCCGTCCTGCGTCGAAAGGGTCTCGAAGTCGCCCACCTGGACGACTCGACCCCGATCGAGGACGTAGATGCGATCGGCCTTGCGGATGGTACTGAGTCGGTGGGCGATCACCACGCGGGTCGTTCCGAGCTGCTCGATCGCGCGGGTGATCTCGTCCTGGGTCTGGTTGTCCAGGGCGCTGGTCGCCTCGTCGAGGAACAGGATTTCGGGCTTGTCGACGAGGGCCCGGGCGATCATGAGCCGCTGCAGCTGGCTCTGCGACATCGACGTGGGCGTCACCATGGTGAGCATGCCCATCGGCATCCGTTCGATCTCCTCGGAGATGCCGACCTTCGCCGCCGCGGCCCACGCGTCGTCCATTCCGCGCTGGGAGCCGGCTCCCAGGATCGTCGACTGGACGTTTCCGGACAGGCCGTCGTTGGACTGCATCACCACGCCGATCTGCGACCGGACCACGGTCGGATCGAGGTTGTCCAGCGGCACATCCTCAAAGAGTACGGACCCGGATTCCGGAAGCTCCAGACCGAGCATGACCCGGAGGAGCGTGGATTTCCCGCAGCCAGTGCGACCGACGATCGCGATGAATTCGCCCGGCGCCGCCGCGATGGAGACGTCGTCGAGGATCAAGGGAAGGTCCGGGCCGTACCGGAAGACGATCCGCTCGGCCGCCACCTTCCCCTCCAGCGTGATCGTCTCGCCGGCGTGTTCCGTCGTCTCGGGTTCCGCCCGGAGAATCGGCTTGATTCGAAGATACTGGGGGTAGACCCTCGCGAGCGTCTGGATGCCCGGCGCCGCAGAGACGATCGTACCGAGGAACGCGGTGAGGGCGGTGACGAAGGCGACGAAGCCGCCGCTGTCCATCGGCCCCTCGCCGACCGACTCCAGGGTCGCGGTGAACTGCAGGAAGACGATGACCAGGGCCACCTGGGAGAAGACGAGCGCCGTCATCTGAAGGACGATGCCGGCCAGTCCGCCGCGATAGGTCAGGCCGGCCACCCGCCCGATGCGGACGAGGAGCTGGGCGAGCACACGATGTCCCGACCCCTGGATGCGAATCTGGCGGATGCCGCTGAGGGCGTCGACGCCGAATCCGTCGAGATCGCCCTTGGCGACCGCCATGCGATAGTCAACTCGGGCCAGATAGGTCGAGACTCCGATGATCACGAGGAGTTCGATCGCGATGATGCCGACCGCCACCGCACCGAGTTCGAGGTCGTAGAAGAGAAGCACGCCCAGGTTTGCGGACCCCGCGAAGACCGACACCACCATGGAGAGAAAAGCCTGGGTCAGCAGCGATCGGATCTGTTCGATCGCCATGACCCGTTGGGTCAGATCGCCCGAGGATGTTCCTCGGAAGAATTCCGCAGGAAGCTGGAGGATGCGATCCACGAACGCGGCGGTGACCGACATGCTGGCACGGGTCTCGATCCGCAAGAACGCGATGCCGGTGATGACGTGCGTGACGGCCGTCCCCATCGCGATCGCGACCAGCACCAGCCCGACGAAGAGCAGCTCGCTGCGATTGAACTGTGGAATGACGGATCCCACCACGAGGCCGGTCAGGACTGGTACGGCCGCGGTCAGAGCCGCCGTGACCACGGTGGTCAGGACGATCGCGAGGGCATCTCGACCGTTGTCCCTCACCACGTAGCTCAGGAGATCCGAAAACCCCAGCTTTCGGGCGGGAAGCGGTCGGTAGAACATCGTCGCGATCGAATCGAGCACGTCGACGAGTTCGGCACCGACCCGCGGGACCTCCAGCTCGGTGCCGTCTGGATCGAACACGACCGCCCGGTATCCGCCGCGGATCGGGAGGAGCGCGACCGGTGCACCATCGGACTCGCGAGCGGCGAGGAGCGGTCCACCTTCCTCCTGCCACCAGCCGTCCGACAGCTTCACCCGGCGATACTGCACGTGCAGCTGACGGGCGATCTGCTCGACCGGGTCGCTGGAACCGCCGGGATCCACCTCGATCTTGTCGGTGACCCGGATCGCGAGACGTTCAAGGACGAGCGCGGCGGCCCGGACCGTGTGGTCGGTGGAGATCCCGATGCCCCGAACGTCGCCGTCCTGTCCGGGGCGGGTCATCGACCGCACCGCGTCCGCGAGCATCTGATCATCGATCGATTCGAGCCGCTCGAGCCGCGCCGTGAAATCGAGCTCGGCCGATTCGAGCAAGGCGTCGGCCGACGCCTCGACCCGTTCGGCGAGGGCGTCGACGATCGTCCGCCAGGTCGGCTTCGCGTCGATTGAATCGCTCCAGCGATGAGCATCCCGCACGGTAGCGAACATGCCGCGCACCATGGTTTCGAGCTCGACGTCCGCGGGCGGCGTGGAATCGTCGGGTTCGAGACGCAGCGCGATCGCGTCGTCGCTCGCGTTGATCTGGTATCTCCGCCCCGGGCGATTCGCCGGTATCGCCAGAATGGCGCCGGTCGATGCGGTGGCGACGACGAGCGGCGGTCCGAGTCGGCCGTCCTGCCGAACCTCACGCACGGCCAGTGCGACCTCCCCCTCTCCAACGCCGAGCACCGTCCTCGCGTCCAGTTGGAACCGGTGAAGCGATTCCTGATCGGCGGGATCGCCAATCATGATCGCGGACCACGGTGTTTGGAGGCCGGATGCGGTCATTGCCCGTCTCCGAACTCCGTCTTGAACCACGGCTGGCGGATCGCGAGTTCGTCCGGTGTCCCGCGATCGACGATGGATCCCGCCTCGACCATCACAACTTCGTCGACGAAGGCGAGGCTCGACTTTCGGCTCGTGATCAGGATGACGGTGCATCCACGCAGACGGAGGCGATTTAGCAGTCGGCTCTCGGTGCGACCGTCCAGTGCGGACGTCGCGCCGTCGAGCACCACGACGCTCGGTTCGTTGGCCAGACACCGGGCGATCTCCAAGCGCTGCCGTTGACCGCCGCTCAGATTCCGCCCACCTTCCTCGACCTGCGACTCGAGTCCTCCGGGTCGGGTCAGGAGTTCGGCGCAGTCCGCGTCGGTCAACGCCGTCGTGACCAGACCCTCCTCCAGGGTGGGATCCCACATCGTCACGTTCTCTCGGAGCGTGCCTGCGAATGCGGTGACCGTTCCGGAGGTTCCACTCACGGATTGGGAGACCACCTCGTTGGACAGGTTCCCGCGATCGATGCCGTCGAACCGGACGGCTCCGGACCATGGGCGCTCGATGCCGAGAATGAGATCCGCGAGCGTGCTCTTTCCACTGCCGGACGGGCCGACCAACGCCACCAGTCTTCCCGCCGGGATCCCGAGGGAGCAGTCCTGGATCACCGGTTCGTCGAGGTGGCTGAAGCCGAAGGTGACCCCATCGAGCGATACGTTGCCGCTCAATTTTCGTCGATCACTCTCGTGGGTCTTCTCCGTGGATCCCCGGGATTCGCCAAGAGAGGACGGATCGGCGAGTTCGTCCGGTTCCTGGTAGTTGATCACGTCGAGTACGCGATTCATCTCAGCCTGCGTGGTCTGCAGGGTGCGGGCGAGCATGACGATCTGGTTGATCGGTGCCAGCAGAAGTCCGGCGAGCAGCTGCATGGCGATCAGGTCGCCGATTCCTATGTTGCCGTTCATGACCTCCCAGCCACCGAGCGTCAGCACGATGCCGGACACGATGACTCCGCTGACGACGACCGGGAGCGCGTCGAGCCAGGCGTTGATCCGGGACACCGACTGCTGTGCATTGATTCCCTTCGCCTGGTATCCGGCCCACTGGGAGAACGCGTCCGACTCCCTGCTGCCGGCCTTGATCTCGGGGATCGATCGAAGCATTCCCATCAGGGCCCCGTACTGCCGTCCGATCTCGCGCTGCATCGCAGTGCTTCGATTGACTACGCGGACGTTGGTGAACCGGACCGCGATGAGAAGCACGCTCGCCGACACCACGGCGAGGACGCCGATGAGTGGCTGCATCAGGATGAGTACGGCCGCGTAGACGACGGCGGTCGCGATGCTCACGAGTTCGTGCAGGATCTCGTTCCCGAGCTTCGACGCGATCATCTGGTTCGACGTGAGCCGCTGTACGAGGTCGCCGGCGCTTCGCTGCATGAAGAACCGGGGTGGGAGGGTCAGCAGTCGCTTCGCCATGCGGCTCGACTGCACCAGGAACATCCGGAATACGAGTCGGTTCAGGCTGTAGGCCTGGAGCCAGCTGATCGCGACCTGGAGTACCAGCAGGAGCAGGATGCCACCGATGAGCAGCGCCGCCAAGCTGCTCGATCCGCCCTCGACCACGTGTTGGATGAAGGCGCCGGTGAATCCGGGGAGGATCGCGCCGGGGATCGCGAGGAAGATGCCGCACAGGACGGCGAAGATCGCCGGCATCCGGTTGCCCTGCAGCCACGTGCTTATGCCTCGGAGCAGCGATGGTGGACGCCCCTCGGCCTGGAAGTCCGGACCTCGCTTGAATTCGACGCCGATTCCGGTGAACGACTTCGAGAACTCAATCTCATCGACGAGTCGCCGGCCGCCCGCGGGGTCGTTGATCTGGAACCGGCCACCCCTGACGCCCTCGAAGACCACGAAGTGTCCGAATCCCCAGAACAGGATCATCGGACGGGTCGCCTTCGTTCGGAGATCGTCGAGGTCGTACCGCTTGCCCTTCGCCTCCAGGCCGTGTGCACGAGCGACCTTTGCGAGCTGTCCCGCATTGGAACCGTCTCGGGTCACGCCGCACTCGAAGCGAAGCCGCTCGAGGGGGATCCATCGTCCGAAGTACGCGAGGATCATCGCGAGACTCGCGGCACCGCATTCGACCGCCTCCATCTGGAGAATGGTCGGCGTCGCGGCGATGCCGTGCGGTCCCGTCCTGACCGTGCCGAGTTTCATATGGTCAAGCGTCCCCAACGCGCTTGAGGAGCTTCGGCTGCGGCGAGATGCCGAGGAGGTCCTTGATCCAGGGCAGGACCAGGTCGATAGGTCGATCTTCGCCGGTGATGACTCGAACGCCGCAGAGAAGCGGGTACTCGAGCGGCGAGTGGAATCCGTCGCTGCTCGTCCACTTCAGACCGGTCGGCGTGTCCGCGTCCTTCTCGAGTTCGATCGTGATCCGCAGCATCGGACCGATCTGCCGCTGGAGATCATCCGCAAGCGTGCTGCTGCCGAGGCTGAGACGGGCGGATTTGCCGGAGACGAACTGATTCACCGCGATGATCTCTCCGATCATGTAGCCGAACCGCGATGGTCGAGCGAACGGCAGCGAGACCTGCGCCGCCATGCCGGTGCGGATCTTCTTGCCCTCGCCGTAGGGAACGAAGGCGACGACCCGGATCGGCGCGGCGTCGGACTGCGCATGCGGTCTGATCGACGTCACGAGCGCGCCTGCCTGGATGGACGATCCGACGTCCACCGCGTGGTCGAGGATCGTTCCCGCGACCGGTGCGAGAACGCGGGTCGAGGTCTCGAGGCGGATCTCCTCCTCCGCGATGGCGTGGTTCTGTCGCTCGATCTCCTGCATGCGGTCGAGACGGTTTCGTTCGGTGCTCGTGACCAGCGAGTCGTACTCGGTTCGGGCCTGGGCCATCACCGTCTCCTGCTGCGTGAGCTGCTGCATGCTCGAGAACAACGTCGATCGGGTCGAGACGAGTTCGGAACGCGGGATCAGCTGTTCCTTGACGAGTCCCTCGAGGGAATCGACTTCGTCCTGCAGCATCTTGACGAGGTTCTTCGTCTGCTCGACGGTCTGCGTCGCACTTTGGATCTGCGCGTCGAGGCTCTTCTTCTGCAGATCGATGACCCGATCCTCGGACGCGGTCATCTGCTCGTCCTCGCGCTTGATGGTGTCGAGCTGCGTGCGCAGATTCTGAAGATTCTTTTCGATCTCCCGGTTGCGGATCTTGATGATGGGATCGCCGGCGGAGACGCGGTGATTTTCGGGAACGATCAACTCGATCACGCCGCCGAAGGCGTATGGGCTGTCGACCTCGACCGGTTTGGTGTCCTTGGGGGCGATCACGCCCTCGCCCTCGATGACGGACGGGACCCGGCCCACGACGCCCCATGCGAGTGCACCCACGATGGCCACGACCGCGAGCACCAGAAGAAGCCACGACTGGCCACGGACGACCACCAGCCTCTGATCAAGCTGTTCGGACGACGTGAAGCCTTCGAGCGCTTCCGACCTCGCGATTTTCGAGATGTTCCGCTGGGACATGCATCTTAGGATACCAGTAAGGGGTCCGGAGCACGTTCGCTCATGCCGGCCCGTCGCTCCGCGACTCCGGTGGACGAAGCATCTTGAAGAGCTTCGCGACGTCCTCCGGCGTGTTGACGTTGAACAGGAGATCGCGCTCGCGGGCCGCGAGCGGAACCGCGAGTGCTTCAGGACCGAGACGTGTAAATAAGGACCAAAGCGAGCGTTGACGCTCGTCCAGGAGGGTCTGGACCACGTCGAGACATTCGGCGCCAATTCGGCAGGGCAGGGGAAGCACGCGATCCCGTTCCGGATCCGAGAAGCAGGTGAACCCATCGTCGTCTCCGGCCATGAGGCGACTGAGCAGACCGGCGGGAAGAAGCGGTTGATCGCATGCGACGACGAGGTATTGCGGCGATATCCCGCTCGCGAGCAACGTCTCGAGGCCACCGAGCGGTCCGACGCCCTCCTGTTCGTCGTCGAGGCACTGATGTCCGGCGAGACCGTATGTCTCTCCGACGAGAACCACTCGGTGGCAGAAGCTCGCGAGCATGTCCCGTATCCGTTCGATCATGCTTCTACCGTCCGGCAGCACCATTCCCGCCTTCGGGACACCCATGCGGATGCTCTGTCCTCCGGAGAGGATCGCAGCGGTGTACGGCCAGGGCTTCGGTGGTTCGAAGGAGATCACGCGCCCGACTCCGAGGGCAGGTCGACGAGCCCGTGCGCCGCGAGGACCGCTCGCGCGGTTTCCCGACCGTCCTCGCATCCAGGCTTCGGACTTCGAAGGAGCGGTCGTGTCACGTCGTTCGGGGTCTCGATGTCGATCGGATCGTTCGGTCGGACGACGCCGCCCCGGATCACCCGCGCATACATGCCGATGCGATTCCACAGGGTCCGCTTGAATCGCTCGTCGATGGCGTCCAGGACGTAGCACGGGGGGCGCACGCGGGTGATCTCCAGGATCACCGGGTCCTCGTTTCCCACCAGGAGCCGGTCCCCGGCGCCGAGTCGCTGTACGCCGACGCCGCTCACCGTGAGGTTCTCGCCGAGCGATCCTGGGGCGAGCGCGTGCTCGAAGTCCCGCTCGATCGACTCCAGAAGCTCCAGATCGAGAAGTGAGATCGCCTGCTCGGGGACACGATGCTTCTCGTGGTCGTGACCGTCGCCGACGACGCCGGTCGCGTCGATCTCGCCTTCGAGCGTCGGCAGCTTGGGAATGCCGCCTGAAGAGCGGTTGATCGAGACGAGGACGGCCATGCGTCCATGGTAGGGACGTGCGGATCGCCAGGTCGGTACGCTGCGGGCATGAGTCAACCACTCCTCGACTTCTCGCTCTCCGGACGCCGTGCGGTGGTCTGTGGAAGCACCCAGGGCATCGGGCGTGCGATCGCCGAGGCGTTCGCGGCCGCGGGTGCGACCATCTGCCTCGTCGGACGCAACGCCGACGGTCTCAAGATGGTGCTGGAGGGTCTGGATCGCGGTTCCGGGCAGACACACATCACGGCCTGTGCGGACTTCACCGATCTCGATGCGGTACGAAGTCTCGCGGATGCGATTCCTGAAGAGTTCGGTCAAGTCCACATTCTCGTCAACAACACGGGCGGACCGGCCGCGGGCTTCGCGGTCGATGCGGAGCACGAGGACTTCGAGCGGGCGTTTCGAATGCATCTGGGATGCGGCCAGGCGTTCGTCCAGGCGCTCGCACCGGGCATGCGGGACGCGGGTTACGGACGAATCCTCAACGTGATCTCCACGTCCGTCGTCACCCCGATCAAGGGGCTCGGGGTGAGCAACACCATTCGCGGCGCGGTCGCGAACTGGGGTCGAACCCTGGCCGTCGAGCTCGGACCGTTCGGGATCACGGTGAACAATCTCCTTCCTGGATTCACGGATACGGCGCGTCTTTCATCGCTCTTCGAGGGCAAGGCGCGACGAGGCGGTTCGACGGTCGACGACGTGACCGCCCAGGCGATCGCGGGCATTCCCGCCGGACGCATCGGCGACCCTCGGGAACTGGCCGCGGCCGCGGTGTTCCTCGCGTCGCCCGCCGGCGGCTACGTCAACGGCGTGAATCTCCCCGTCGATGGAGGAAGGGTGGCCCAGGGATGAGCGGCACCGAAACCGACATCACGGTCCGTCAGCTGATCGGCGGCATGGTGGACTCCACGAGCGGAGAGACGATACCGGTCGTCGACCCGGCGACCGGTGATCGCGTCGGTGTGGTGCCGAAGGGTTCCACCGACGACGTCGATCGAGCGGTGGCGCTCGCGGTCGAGGCGTTTCCGATCTGGAGTGGCTGTTCCGCCCACGAGCGGGCCGCCGTGTTGCATCGCCTCGCCGATCTCATCGATTCGCACGGCGACGAACTCGCGCGGCTCGAGTCGATCGATCAGGGGAAGCCCTTCTCGCTCGCCCGCGACCTCGAGATCCCGCGGGCCGCGGCGAACCTTCGCTTCTTCGCGGATGCGGTCCGACAGACCCAAAGCGAGTTCTTCGACCTCGGGACCCAGGGACTCAACTACACGCTTCGTCGTCCGCGAGGCGTGGCGGCGTGCATCTCACCCTGGAATCTGCCTCTCTATCTGATGACCTGGAAGTTCGCGCCCGCCCTGGCGACCGGAAACACCGTGGTCGCGAAGCCGAGCGAAGTGACGCCCTTGACCGCGCACCACGTCGCCGAGCTCGCGGTCGAAGCGGGTCTGCCGCCGGGGGTCCTCAACATCGTCCACGGTGTGGGCGACATCGTGGGTCGTCGTCTTGTGGAGCATCCGAAGACACCCACCATCACCTTCACCGGCGGGACCGGGACCGGCGCCGCGATCGCGTCGGTCGCGGCGCCCATGTTCAAGCGCACGTCGCTCGAACTCGGCGGGAAGAACGCGATCGTCGTGTGCGAAGATGCCGACCTCGAGGCGGCGATGCCGGTGATCGTCCGGGCGTGCTTCCAGAATTCGGGACAGATCTGCACCTGTGGTTCGCGGATCCTCGTCCATCGCGAGCGCCTCAAGGGATTCATGTCGCGGTTCCTCGAGTCGGTCGCCGCGCTGAAGGTCGGCGACCCGCTGGATCCGGAGACCGATCTCGGGCCGCTCGTCTCCGAATCGCACCGAGCGACGGTCGAATCCGCGATCGCCCGCGCGGTCTCCGAAGGCGGCACGCTCGCCCATGGTGGGGGACGGCCGGGGGCCCTGCCGGATCGCGTGCAGGGAGGCTTCTTCCTCGAGCCGACGGTGCTGATGGGCCTCGACCAGGGCTCCGACACGAATCAGCACGAGATCTTCGGACCGGTGGTCACCGTTCAGGGATTCGATCACCACGGGGAGGCGGTCGCTCGGGCGAACGCCACCCGGTACGGACTCGCCTGCTCCCTCTGGACCAGGGATCTCGAACGGGCCCATCGGATGGCCGCGCGGATCGACGCGGGCATGATCTGGGTCAACAGCTGGATGCTTCGCGACCTTCGCACGCCTTTCGGCGGAATGAAGGATTCCGGAGTCGGGCGCGAGGGCGGCGAGGACGCCCTTCGGTTCTTCACCGAGCCACGGAGCGTCACGATCGCCCATCGCGGTTGAACGGAGATTCCAGATGCGTCTTTCATCCGTCCTCGTCTGCACGTCGTTGCTTATCGTCGCATGTTCGACGCCGCCGGCCGATTCCAGTCTTCGGGACACGAGCTTTCAGGCGTTCGCCGATCTCCATGGCGAGGGGTGGCGGGCCGACGCCGAGCGGGGGCGATACGGCGAGGCGGCGACACTCATCGAGCGGTATCTCGCGGCGAACGCCGGTGGTCTCGATCCCTGGCAGGTCTCGGTGCTGCAGTTCCACCGGGCGGAGATGCTCGCCTGCGCCGGGAACGACCAGGCCGCCCTCGCGCTTCTTCCCGCCGCCCGTCTCGCATCGGAGCCGAAGGATCTGCCCGTGGACTGGAACGCGATGGTCGATGCGGTGGAGGCGTTCCTCCGGCACGATCGCCCGGCTCTGGTCGAGGCGCAGAAGCGCATCAACGCGCACGGCGACGCGAAGGTCGACGTGATCGAGCAGGCCAAGGTGGACGCGATGTTCCGTGAGTTCGGCCGACCGTATCGCCGCGCGTATCTGGCGGGGAACGAATCGGCACACGAGGCGGTGACGGCGGAGGATCTCTGATGGAAACCGTGCTCGACGGTGCGATGGTGGTCTGGTTTGCGTTGACCGCGGGCTGCCTGCTGCTGCTCGTCTGGGATCTCTTCACCAACGCGCCGGTGTCCCCGGTCCAGAAGCTCGGTTGGATCCTGGTCGTCTTCTACACCGGGCCGATCGGATTCATCGCGTTTCTCTACGCATGTCGGCGACCGTTTCCGGGTGGACACGATCGCTACACCAGGGCCACGTGGAAGCAGGGCGTCAACAGCGAGGTGCATTGTCTGGCGGGCGACGCCACCGGCATCCTGATCGCGGCGGTGATCGCCTCCGCGCTCGCGGTGCCCACCGGCTGGGAGATCGTGCTGGAATACGTCGCGGGTTTCGTGTGCGGATTGTTCATCTTCCAGGCGCTCATGATGATCGGCATGTTCGACGGTCGATACTGGCTCGCGGTCAGGAAGACCTTCTTCGCGGAGACGGTGTCGATGAACTTCGTCATGGTCGGCATGATTCCGACCATGTTGCTGCTCGCGAGCGTGTGGCCAGATTCCCGCGAGCCGACCGAAGCCGCATTCTGGTTCCGCATGAGTCTTGCGACCGTGGTCGGTGGCGTCACCGCGTTTCCGATCAATCGATGGCTGGTGGCTCGGGGACTGAAGCACGGATGCATGACGATCCCCGGCGCGGACGATCCGCCGGCGACATCCCATCGTTCGGGCGAAATCGCGTCCGAACATCACCACGGCGGTCATGCCTCGACCGCCGATCACATGACGCATGAATCGCATTCGATGCACGGTAGCGCGATGGATCACGGTGCGATGGACCATGGGCCAATGGGCCACGGTGCGATGGACCACGGGGCGATGGACCACGGGGCAATGGGCCACGGGGCGATGGACCACGAGGGGATGGACCACGGGGCGATGGCGCCTGGAGCTCACGATGCCCATGCGGGTCATCGGATGGCGAGTCTCGCGCCGGGCAAGACCTTTGCCTGGCTTCTCGGGACCACGATCCTCTTCGTCGCGGTCGTCGTCGCGGTGGGTTTCGTGACCCCGATACCCTTTGACTGATCCTGGAGTCCACGCATGACCACCCCGAGCGAGCCGATTCGATCCTCCCGCGCACCCAAGCCGGTCGGCGCCTATCCGCACGCCCGCCGAGCGGGGAATCTTCTCTTCCTATCGGGCGTCGGTCCGAGACGACGAGGTTCGTCCGAGATTCCCGGCGTCACCCTCGACGAGTCGGGGTCGGTGGTCGCGAAGGACATCGAAGCCCAGTGCCGTTCGTGCTTCGACAACGTGCGGGCGGTGATGGAGGATTCGGGCGTGCCCTGGGAGAACATCGTCGATGTCCTGGTGTTCCTCACCGACATGAAGAGCGACTTCGCCGTCTACAACCGCGTCTACGCCGAGTACTTCGCAGGCGAAGGCAATCCCAATCCCGCCCGGACGACGATCGAGATCAATGCGCTTCCGACGCCCATCGCGGTCGAGGTGAAGGTGGTCGCGACGATCGACTGATCGACGCCAAGGCCGGGGATCAGCGCGGCGTGGTGCCGTCGCTCGGCACGGTCTGGAGCGGATCGGTCCGCTGCGGATTCGCCTGGAGGAAGATGTTGTCCTCGACCGGCGCGAGCAGACGTCCATCGGCGGTGAACGGATACACCAGATGTGCGCTGCCGTCGAGATCGGCGGTCGAGACGACGATCTCGAAGTTCTTGTCGCCCATCCTGCGGTAGACCGGAGTCGCCTTGAAGTTCGCGGCGCCTTCGATGTCGGGTGGATTCTCCAGTCCCGCGATCAGGGTCCTGCCTTCGGCGTCGCTGGGCAGCGCACCCTTGTTCGCGGTCGACCAGGTGGTGATGGCCGACGCGGCCCACTCGGCGACCGGCTGCAGCATGGTGTCGAGCTGGATGCTCGATGCGGTCGCGTTGTCCCGCTTCGTCTCGATGGCCGCACCGCGGAGCGACAGCACCACCGCGACGGTCGTCGCGGCGACCGTCGAGACGACGATGATCACGATGAGAAGGGCGTTGCCGGATCTGCGGGGGGTGCTCATGGGGGACTCGGGCTCGATGGTTGGCGAGGAAGGGAGGCGTACCGCCTCCGTCACGGGAGCGATCGTAGCACCGCCCGCACGGGGCTGCCGTCGAAACCCGCCAGCCGGAGGGGCAGGCCGACGAATTCGTATCGTCCTTCCGGCACCTCGGTCAGGTCCAACCCCTCGACGATCGCCATGTCGTGAGCCAGGAATCGATGATGCGCCATGATCGTCGCGTCGTCGAGGAGGTCGACGCTCGGCGTGTCCACGCCGACGAGCCGGACGCCGCGCTCGTGGAGATGGTCGACCAAGGCCGGCTCGAGACCGGCGAAATCCTCGTTGAAGACGTCGAATCCATCGAAGGTCCCCGTCGCCAGGAGAAGTCGTGGTTCGGATGGCGCACGGGGGAGGTCTTCGATCGAGATTCGGCCCGCTCGTCGACCCTCGACCTGCATCACCTCGCACGGTCCCCAGTAGAGCTCGAGCGGTTGTTCGTCGATTCCGCGGCCGTCTGCGCCGTAGTGCGACGGCGCGTCCGCGTGGGCGCCGAGGTGGACGGATGCGCGGAGGGTCGAGAGATCGACGCTCGCACCTTCGGAGATCCGCAGCAGCATCTCCCGGGTGGGTGCCGTGTCGCCGGGCCAGACCTTGGTCGTGCCGGGTTCGATCCGAGGGGTCAGGTCGTAGAGCATGGAAAAGAGCGTACCGACCGTCGTCGCTCAGGGCGAAGACGCCGGTTCGTCCTCGGCGCTCGGGTCCCTCGCGAGTTTCGCGATCCCCGGCATGGAGAGCAGGATCGCCAGTCCGACGTAGAAGGCCGCGACGATGATCTGGAGCGTGATGAGCTTCGGGGTCCCGTTGGGCGTCGTGGGAATCCACTGCCACAGCATTCGCTTGATCTCGTCCGCCTGGGGGCTGCTGCCGCCGGTCGGTCCGATGGTGTGGGGGCCGAGCGCCAGGCCGCCCGCGGCGAAGACCCCGAGGGCGAGACCGCCGATCGCCACCACGCCGGTCGCGC
>PKCT01000101.1 GCA_002862325.1 Phycisphaerae bacterium | reverse complement strand
GCGTTCTTCGTGGCCGACCACTGCCATCCCCAGACCATCGCCCTGGTCGAGACGCGTGCGAAGGGCCTCGGAGTCGAGGTGATCGTCGGCGACCACGCGGCGCTCGATCTCGACAGCCGCGAGTATGCAGGCGTGCTCGTCCAGTACCCGGCCACCGACGGCCGCGTCGACGACTTCGAGGGATTCGCTGACCGCATCCACGAGGCCGGCGGGATGCTCGTGGTGGCCGCGGATCCCCTGGCTCTGACCCTTCTTCGGCCGCCGGGCGAATGGGGAGCGGACATCGTCGTCGGCTCCACGCAACGCTTCGGCGTCCCCATGGGATTCGGCGGCCCCCACGCCGCGTACATGGCGGTTCGCGAGAAGCTGGTGCGTCGGATGCCCGGACGACTCATCGGAATCAGCAAGGACACTTCGGGTGGCCCCGCTCTTCGCATGGCTATCCAGACCCGGGAACAGCACATCCGCCGCGATCGCGCCACGAGCAACATCTGCACGGCGCAGGTTCTCCTGGCGATCATGGCCGGCTTCTATGGCGTCTACCACGGACCGGAAGGACTGAAGGCGATCGCCCGTCGCACCCGTGAGATGGCGTGCACACTCGCCGAGGGACTGCGTCGCCGCGGTCACGTCGTTCACGAGGGCCCCTTCTTCGACACCATCAAGGTGCGGCCGAGCGGCGGACCGGCCACACCGCTCAGTCGCCTCGAACAATGCCGGATCAACGTTCGGGACTTCGGCGACGGCAGCGTCGGCATCACGCTCGACGAGACCGTCGATGTGAGCGACCTCCGGGATCTCTGGGAGTGCTTCGGCGCCGGCGACACGAACGCCGCGGCGATGCTGGCCGAAGTCGATGCCGACTATCCGAAGGCTCTCGCTCGGACCAGCGACTACATGACCAACGCGGTGTTCCATCGACATCGCACGGAGACCGAGCTTCTGAGGTACATCACCGAGCTGCAGGGCAAGGATCTCTCGCTCGCCCATTCGATGATCCCACTCGGCTCCTGCACGATGAAGCTCAATTCGGCGAGTGAAATGACGCCGGTCAGCTGGCCCGAGTTCGGAGGCCTGCACCCGTTCGCGCCGGTCAGCCAGACGAAGGGCTACGACACGCTCTTTCGGACGCTCGAATCGTGGCTGTCCGAGATCACGGGCTTCCCGGGCGTCAGCCTGCAGCCGAACGCCGGCAGTCAGGGTGAGTACGCAGGCCTCATGGTGATCAAGGCGTATCACGAACATCGGGGCGAGATGGGCAGGGACGTGTGCATCATCCCGGTCTCGGCCCACGGCACGAATCCGGCCAGCGCCGTCGTCGCCGGGATGAAGGTCGTACCCGTCACGTGCGCCGAAGACGGCGACATCGACCTCGAGGATCTGAAGAAGCAGATCGATGCGAACCGCGATCGTCTCGCGGGCATCATGATCACCTACCCGTCCACCCATGGGGTATTCGAGGAGGGCGTCAAGGAGATCTGCGACCTCATCCACGATGCGGGCGGTCTCGTCTACATGGATGGCGCGAACATGAACGCGATGGTCGGTGTCGTCCGACCGGCGGAGATCGGTGCAGACGTCTGCCATCTCAATCTCCACAAGACGTTCTGCATCCCACATGGCGGCGGTGGCCCCGGCATGGGGCCGATCGGCGTGACCGAAGCTCTGCGACCGTTTCTCCCCGGCCACCCGGTGGTGAGGCCGATCGACGCGGGAACCCACGCGATGGGACCGATCTCCGCGGCACCCTACGGTTCACCGAGCATCCTTCCCATCTCGTGGATGTACATCGCGATGATGGGTGATCAGGGCCTCACCGATGCGACCGAGATCGCGATTCTCAACGCGAACTACATGGCGACGAGACTGCAGGGCCACTACGACATCCTCTTCACCAACGAGAACGGCCGCTGTGCGCACGAGTTCATCGTCGATTGCCGTGCGTTCGACCAGGCTGCGGGAATCAAGATCGACGACGTCGCAAAGCGACTCGTCGACTACGGCTTCCACGCACCGACCATGAGCTGGCCGGTTCCCGGAACGCTCATGCTCGAGCCGACCGAAAGCGAGTCGAAGGAGGAGATGGATCGATTCTGCGACGCGATGATCGCCATTCGCAAGGAGATCGCCGCGATCGAATCCGGAGACATGGATCGCGACGACAACCCGCTCAAGAACGCACCGCACGCCCTGGCCAAGGTCACCGCGGACGAGTGGACACACGCCTACAGCCGCACCCAGGCGGCCTGGCCCGCGCCCTGGCTTCGGCAGAGGAAGTTCTGGCCGGCGGTGGGTCGAATCGACAATCCATTCGGCGACCGAAATCTCGTCTGCTCCTGCGACGGGATGGATGCGTTCGTCGAGAACTGATTCGAGCGGAAACCATCGGTTCACAACAGACGTGTACAGCACGGACGCCGACCCCTCCTCCAAAGGGCCGGCGTCCGCTCGTACACACGAAGAGGCCTCCGAAGAAGCTCCTCGCACCGAAGCCAAAAGCAGCAGCGCCCCGACCCCGTGGCGTGCGTGCCGGGGCGCCGCGCTGAGAGAGATATCACTCGCGTCGGGGGGCGACTCGGCAACCTCCCGATCGCACAGATCGGTCGTCTACGCGGGCAAATTCGAGACTCCGTGTGTTCGAAGGGAACAGCAGCGTCTTCAATGCGAAAATAAAAGAGCGGGGTGTCCGAGTGCCGAACACATCGGATCTCGACGTGTCGCAACGCATCTTCGGTGTCTTCACGGCGGTATTCCAAGCCCCTGGAAACCGGCATCGACCACAGCTCTGCCGAGCATCATGCTTCCCAAAAGGGTGTGCGAGCCCGGTGAGAAAATTCAGACCAGAGTCGATACGTACCGCGGAGGGTCCGAGGTTTCACCGCATTTGAGATCGGACGAAAAATTCTTCGTCACCGGCCCAGTTCGAACCAACCCGCGAACAGTGAAGCCGTCCCCAGAAAGATGAGAAACGAGATCGAATCGGTCACCATGGTCAGGAAGATCGTGCTGGCGGTCGCCGGATCGGCGCCACAGCGACGCATGAGCAGCGGCAAGGCCGTTCCGGTCGCCGTGCCGACGGTGATCGAAAGCGTCATCGAGATGGCGATGATCAGTCCAAGTGACCAGCTCATGTCTCCACCCAGGATGGCGATGGTGGTCGCGGTACATCCAACGAGGGCTCCAGCGATAAGACCGTTGATGAACCCCACCGTCGCCTCCCGGATGAAGAGGCGACTCGCGATCTTCGAATTGACCTGATCGAGAACCAAACCCCTCAACGTGACCGCGAGAGATTGCTGGCCGGCGTTGCCGGACTGGTTGGCGATCACCGGCATCAGCACCGCCAGGACCGCGATCTCCGCGATGAGCCCCTCGAACTGCAGCACCACCATCGCGGCGACCGCACTCGTGACGAGGTTGACCACCAACCATGGCAGTCGACCCTTGAGTTTCTGGGCGATCGAGGAGAACACCATCTCCTCGCGTCCAGCGCCGACCATCTTCTGGGCATCTTCGGTGCCTTCCTCGCGGATCGATTCGATGACCGCGTCGATGGTCACGACGCCGAGAAGATGCCTCGACTCGTCGACGACGGGGAGGACGCGATAGTCGTACTTCTCGAATTCACGCGCGACCTCCTCCTGGTCGGTGTCGGGTCCGATGGCCGCGACCTGCGTCTCGCAGATGTCGATCAGGCGTTCATCGGCGCCGGCGATCACCAATTGCCGAAGCCCGATCACCCCAGCGAGCGTTCCCGATCGCTCGACGACGAATACGTAGTGGGAGTCGATTGTCGCCTGGGTCGTGCGCACGATCTCCACCGCGTCCTTGACCGTGAGGTCGCCGACCACTTTCAGGACCTCCGGCTCCATCATGCCGCCGGCGGTCTGGGGATCGAACGCCAGTAGTGGTTCGATGACGACTCTGGACTCCGCCGACATATGGCGCAGAAGCGCGCGGACGGTTCCATCCGGAGTCAGTTGAAGAAGATCGACTGCGTCGTCGGCGGACATTTCCGCGAGAAGCCGTGCCGCGAAGACCGGATCCTGTTGGACGATGTCCTCGAGGACGCTGACCGCGAGCGGCGCAACCATGTGCGAGAGCGCGTCGGCCGCCTTGCCGAGCTCCATGCCCTCGAGCACGTCCGCGGCTTCAGCTTCATCGAGGGCCTCAAGCGAATCCGCCGCATCGGGCGAAGACTGGGCACCGATGGCCGGGACCAGGGTCGACGCATCGGTCGGCCGGCCGAGGAGCTCGGCCACTCGCCGGTCCTCGGGCGAGGGGTGTGCGGGATCCTCGATCACGGTCCGTCGACGGCGACCGCGTCCTGGCTCCTGGGAGGTGTTCGAATCCGTCATGACGTGCTTCCGAGATCGTCGATCATCCGAACGCGCTCCGATCCTGAAACCCGAGGCCACGCTCCGCAGGGTATCGGGGACAATCAGGACATGATTCGTCACGTCACAGATCGGAGCGATCCGGCGCTCGAGGACTTCAGGGACATCCAGGATCGCGACCGAAGCGGTCCATCCGGACGGCCGGGCGTGTTCATCGGAGAACAGACCCTGGTCGTCGAGAAGATGCTCACGATCGATGGACTCGTGCGTCGGGTACTCGTGTCGAGCCCGCGACGGGCATGGCTCGAGACGGTCCTGGAACGCCACGCGTGCCAGAACGTCGAATGCCTCGTCGCACCACAGGATCTGCTGGAATCCGTGGCCGGATTCCCGATCCATCGCGGAGTCGTCGCAAGTGGTGATCGAACCGTCCTGGACGATCGAAGTCTGGACGATGTGCTCCCGGAGGGTCCCGGATTGGCTGCGACCGTCCTCGTATGCGAATCGATTCGAAACATCGACAACATTGGCATGTTGTTCAGGATCGCCGCCGCCTTCGGGGTGTCCGCGGTCCTGCTGAGCCCGGACTGCCACGATCCGCTCTACCGCAAGTCGATTCGGGTCTCGATCGGTCACGTACTGTCCATACCGTTCGTGCGGAGTTCGGACTGGCCGACCGATCTCGATATGCTCAAAACGAGAGGCTTCGAGCTCGTCGGCGCATCGATTCGGGGGAACGACGAACCGAACCCCGCGAATCGCGACGGCAGAAACAGGATCGCCCTGGCGGTCGGAAGCGAGTTCGACGGACTGGACGACGAAACCAGCGCCATGTGCGACCGACTCGTCCGGATCCGCATGGCCGAAGGCGTCGATTCATTGAACGTGGGTGTCGCGGCCGCGGTGCTTCTTGACCGAATGAGCACCGCTTTTCGGGTCTAAACCTCGATTTCAGCGGTTTTCGAACCGAGACCCCGCCTCGACGTATTGAGATCGAACCCCGGGTTGCCGGGGAAATCGAGGAAAAGGCGCGTGCGCAGACGGTCGTTTCGCACGGGATACCCAGGGGACGTTCCATGAGCAGAGATCACACCACGCGGAACAACAGTCGTTCCATCACCAACCGAAATCGCGCCATGGCCATCGCTGCCGCTGCAGGAATGGCTCTGGCCCCGACCATTCTCATGGCGGATGTGGTGACGTTGAACGCGCCCAGGAACGCCTCGAGTGCGGCCAACACGCCCATCGGCCATGCGAACGCGCTGTCCGAGGCGTTTCGATCGGTCGCGGCATCGCTGAGACCATCGGTCGTGCAGATCATCGCCTCGACCGAGGGGACCCCCGATCGATCCACTCCGGGGCTGCCCGACCTCAGAGGCCTACCCGAACAGTTCCGCGACATGGTCCCTCGGATGGCACCGCCACAGCAGGGCCAAAGGCCACGCATGGGACAGGGAACGGGTGTCGTCATCTCGAGCGACGGACTGGTCCTGACCAACAACCACGTGATCGACGGAGCCACGAGTCTGCGCGTCGTCATGCACGACGGGGAGGAGCTCGAAGGCGAGATCGTGGGAACCGATCCCGACACCGACCTGGCCATCGTGAAGGTCCAACGATCGGGACTCGTCGCCGCGGAATTCGGTGACAGCGACTCGGCCATGGTCGGCGACTGGGTGGTCGCCCTTGGCAGTCCGTTCGGCCTTCAGCAGACCGTCACCGCTGGGATCGTCAGCGCGATCGGACGCGAGACGGTCGGACTGGCGCGATTCGAGAACTACATCCAGACCGACGCCGCGATCAATCCCGGCAATTCCGGCGGACCGCTCGTCAACCTTTCGGGTCAGGTGGTCGGCATCAACACGGCGATCAGCAGTGCCGCCGGTGGAAACGACGGAGTCGGATTCGCCATCCCGAGTCGCATGGTGATGCGGGTCGTCAACGACCTCGCGTCCGACGGAATCATGGAGCGAGGCTGGCTCGGAGTGAACATCCAGCAACTGGACGAGGATCTCGCGGCGAGCTTCGATTTCCCGAATCGTCACGGCGTGCTCGTGTCCGGCGTGGTCGAGGACACGCCCGCCGATCGAGCCGGGCTGCAGGTGGGCGACATCATCACCGCCATCGATGGAAGACGGGTCGCGACCACCGCGACGCTGGCGAGGACGATCGCGCAGTCGAATGCGGATGCGGACGTCGAGATCGAATTCACGAGGGACGGAACGAAGCAGCGTGTCACCGCGACGCTGGAACCGCGTCCGAACGACGGAACCCTCGGTGAGAACGCCGAACCGGAGTCGATCGAGGAGCCGACCGAGAAGCTCGGCCTGCAACTTGCCCCGCTCACGCCCGAACTCCGGTCGGAGGCCGGATTGGAGAGCGATGAGGGAGTTTTCATCGAGGGCGTCGATCCCAATGGAGCGGCTGCGCTTTCAGGACTCCAGCCGGGCGATCTGATCGTTCGAATCGGCAACGCTCCGGTCACGACGACCGGCGAGGTCCGCGAAGCGCTCACCTCGCTCGAGGGGGATACGCCGATTCGGCTGCTGATCGAGAGACGAGGGGCCCGACGGTTCCTCCTGCTCGATCGGAATCAGTGACCGACCGCCCCTGCGTTGGATAGACAAGAAGACGACCACCTGCACCTCGTTGGTGCAGGTCAAGGGACCACGGTGGGCGCCCCTCCGCCGTGGTTCCATTTTTGCCGAATGGTGATAATCGGGACCCCAGACTGAATCCGATCGATCAGGAAGACGATCCTCAGACTATGCTCCGTCCCGCTGCCCGCAGCGCCTCAGCGTTCTCGCCCATGTCGAATCCCTCGGACCAGAACCGCTTCGTCTTCGACGCTGAATTCAGCGTCGACTTCGCGCATCGTCTCATCTTCACCGACGATCTTCTGGCCGACGGTGATTCGACGATCGAATCGCTCTTCGGGGATTCGTCGGCATCAGCGGATTCGGGCGTCCTGGCCGCGATCGATTCGGAGGTCGCCCGGCTGCACCCGAATCTCGGCGAGCGGTTGACCGGGCGGTTCTCGTCGCCGGAACTTCCCGAACTGAGGGAAGTCACCCTCGTCCCCGGGGGAGAAGCCGCGAAGAACGATCCCGACGTGGTCGAACACCTTCTCTCGCTGATCGACACGCTTCGCATCGATCGGAAGTCCACGATCCTGTGCATCGGCGGTGGCGCGGTCCTGGACGCGGTGGGATACGCGGCCGGCATCGCCCATCGGGGCGTCCGACTCATCCGGGTTCCGACCACCGTTCTGAGCCAGCTCGATGCCGCCGTCGGCGTGAAGAACGGTGTGAACAAGTTCGGAAAGAAGAACTTCTGCGGCACCTTCGCGGTCCCGGACGCAGTCGTGTGCGACGAATCCATGCTCGCCACCCTCTCGGACCGGGACTGGCGCGGCGGTTTCAGCGAGGCGGTAAAGATCGCCTGCCTGAAGGACGAGTCGTTCTTCGACGGCATCGAATCGTCCGCCGCCAGGATCCGCGATCGGGACATGGACGCCGCACGTCCGGTGATCCGACACTGCGCGGATCTCCATCTGCGACACATCGCAGAAGGTGGGGATCCATTCGAATGTCGGGAAGCGCGGCCTCTCGACTTCGGCCACTGGTCGGCACATCGGCTCGAGAGCCTCACCGATTTCACCGTCACCCACGGCGAAGCCGTGTCGATCGGCGTCGCGTTGGACACCCACTACTCGCATCTGGTGGGAAGGATCGACCGCGACACCTCGATCCGCGTGGTCCGAACCCTCGACGCACTCGGTCTGCCGACGAGCCATCCAGCGCTCGGCAGCGATGCCCTGCTCGACGGACTCGAGGAGTTCCGGGAACACCTCGGAGGCCGGCTCACCATCACGCTGCTCGAAGGCATCGGGAGGGGGATCGACGTCCACGTGGTCGATCGGGACCTCGTCGCCGAGGCCGCGACCACCCTGCCGAATCTACTGTCCGGTTGATCGAATCCGTCATCCCGTCGGATCGAAGAGATCGCCATGCCGCCACTCTTTCCGGCTTCCCTGCTCACCTGGTGCGTCCTCTGGACGGTCGCCTGCGGTGTCGCGCTGATACGCCGACGAACCGGATCGCCGAAATCCGCCGCGTTCTGGGGCATGACGATGCTCTGGGTCGGAATCGACCTCGCCATCATGGTGTGGGCGGTGATCGCGCCGATCGAGGACGTCGCCGAGTTCCGGAAGGTCCTGCTGATCAACGGTGGCCTCGACGTCCTGTATCTCGTCGTCGGCGTCGTCCTCGTCACGCGAAGGGGCGATATCCCGTACGGCTTCGGTATCGCGATCCTCATCCAGGGCGGGTTCCTCCTCATCCTCGACCTTGGATGGTGGATCGGTCTGAACGGCCCCGGGTGAATCGACTCGACCCGGTAGAATCGAACCATGGAATCCGAGACGCCGCTGCCACTCGACCGGAACCAGGTCGTCGACCGCTACTTTCTCGAGCACCGTGCGAAGGTGATCGATGTGGCGGCGTTCCTCGATCGGGTCGATCGAGCTTCGGGCGGCGACGATGACGACTTCCGGCTCCGCAGTCTTCGTGCCGCCATCGGAATCCTCCTCGACGGGGAATCCGACCGAGCCCAGCGAGTCCTCGACCTTCTCAGCGATCCGAGCGAAGTCCCGATCGACCGCGCACCGATGAAGGGCGCAACGGGAGCCTGGGACGGCTTCGAGGGCGATCAAGAGGGGAACGCCGGCTGATGTACATCGATCCGCACGTCCACATGGTGAGCCGGACCACCGACGACTACGAGCGCATGGCCCTCGCCGGATGCGTCGCCATCACCGAACCCGCGTTCTGGGCGGGATACGACCGATCGAGTCCGAAGGGCTTCTTCGACTACTTCTCCATCCTGACCGACACCGAACCGAAGCGGGCCGCCCAGTACGGGATCGCCCACCACACCTGGCTCTGCATCAATCCCAAGGAGGCAGAGGATCCGGTCTTCGCGCGGGAGGTCATCGATCTCATCCCCGACTTCCTCGACCGCCCCAACGTCCTCGGGATCGGCGAGATCGGTCTCAACAAGAACAGTCGGAACGAGCTCGAGATCCTCGAGGCCCATCTCCAGCTCGCGGCCGACCGCGACCAGATGGTGCTGGTGCACACGCCGCATCTCGAGGACAAGCGCAAGGGCACCCGCCTGATCATGGACGCCATCGCGAACTTCGGGCGGCTCGACGCCGGTCGCGTGCTGATCGACCACGTCGAGGAGCACACCGTCCGGGAGGTCCTCGATCGCGGCTTCTGGGCCGGCATGACGCTGTACCCCGACACGAAGTGCACACCGCAGCGGGCGGCGGACATCTTCGAGATGCACGGCACCGAACGACTCTGGATCAACTCCGCCGGCGACTGGGGTCCGAGCGATCCGCTCGCGGTGCCGAAGTGCCGCGAGGAGATGCGACGACGCGGCCATCTCGAAGCGACGATCCGAAAGGTCTCCTTCGACAACCCCCTGAAGTTCCTGTCTCAGACCGGACGTTTCAAGACCGAGGTGACGCCGACGCGATGAGCGACTGGCTTCCGACCTACTGCACGAACGTCCACGCGGGTCGCACGCTGCAGGAGACGCTCGACCAGCTCGACCGATTCGCCCCGCGGGTCCGCGAACTCGTCGCGACCGACGACGATCCCTCGGCACCGATCGGACTGGGACTGTGGCTCTCCGCCTCGACCGCCCGGGAACTCCGGGCCGATGGCGACGCCCGCCGGATCCGGGACGGACTTCTCGACCGCGGTCTCCACGTCGTCACGCTCAACGGATTCCCCTACGGCGACTTCCACGCCGAAGTCGTGAAGCACGCGGTGTACGAACCGCACTGGGCGGACCCCCGCCGCCTGCAGTACACCACCGACCTCGCGCATCTCCTCGTCGACCTACTGCCCGACGGCGTCGAGGACGCCTCGATCTCCACCCTCCCGATCGGCTGGGGGCGCGACTTCAGCAACGAAGGCTGTGGATGCTCGGTCGGCCTGGCCGCGTCGCATCTGACGAGCGCCGCCTCGATGCTCCGCGACCTCGAGGATCGGACCGGGGTTCGGATCCACCTCGACCTCGAGCCGGAACCGGGCTGCGTCCTCGACACCAGTCGCGACGTCGTCGACCTCTTCGACCAGGCGTTCTCGCCGTCCGACGACGTCGACCATCGACGCTATCTCGGTGTCTGTCACGACGTCTGCCACGCGTCGGTGATGTTCGAACCGCAGACCGCCGCCCTGCGCACCTACCGCGAGCACGACATCTCGGTCGGCAAGATCCAGGTCTCCTCGGCGATCGAGGTCGATTTCGACGCGATCGACGACGCCGAGGAACGGGCTCGCGTCCTCCAGGTCTATCGCGGGTTCGACGAGCCACGCTACCTGCATCAGACGTCGATCCGGACCGGCCGAGAACCGCACTTCGACGTCGAATCCTTCGAGGACCTGCCCCTCGCCCTGTCGAACCACGCCGAACGTTCGGTCCCCACTGGTCTCTGGCGAACGCACTTCCACGTCCCGATCTTCACCGGCGGGCTCGAGGGCTGGTCGAGCACCCGCCCCGAGATCGAACGGTGTCTCGCCGCCTGGCCGGCGAACGAACCCCTTCCGACCCTCGAAGTCGAGACGTACGCCTGGGAGGTCCTGCCATCGTGCATGTACGCCGCGGGCGACGGCGGCCTTGCCAGCGGCATCGCCGAGGAGCTGCGCTGGCTCAGGGGACTGCTCGCGACCCTGCGGGCTCCGGAAGACCCATGAAGGACTGGCTTCGACTCCTCCGCATCTCGAACCTTCCGACCGTCTGGTCCAGTGTCCTGGTTCCCCTGGCCTTCGCCGGTGGACCTCGGGGGGTCGACTTCGCGAATCCGGACACCTATTTGGCCGTGGGCGTGGCGCTCGTTTCGGCGACGTGCCTCTATCTCGCGGGCATGGTCCTCAACGACGTCCTCGACCTCCGCATCGACCGGATGGAACGACCGGAAAGACCGCTTCCCGCGGGACGGATCAACCCAAGGACGGCGACGGCCGCGGGCGTCTCGATGCTCGGTGTTGGCGCGATCCTTCCCTTCGGCCTGGGTGCCGCGGCCGGCATCGCCGCGACATCGATCGCCGTCGCGGTCGTGGCCTACGACGCGCTGCACCTTCGAACGGCGTGGAGCACGGTCCTGATGGGGATATGCCGCGGCGGCATCTACGTACTCTCCACCCTCTGCCTCTGTTCGTACTACGGATGGTCGGACGACATCGGTTTCGCGCTGGCGATCTTCGCCGCTCCCATGGTGATCCACGTCGTCGGTTTCAGCATGGTCGCCAGGCACGAGGTCGACAACGACCCGCCGATATCGTGCCCGTCATGCGATTACGTCGTCGCGGACTCGACGGTCCTCTGCAGTGAATGCGGCGCATCGTGCGAAGATTCCGCGCGTCGCGCGAAGCACGAGGCCCGGATCGAGGTGTACCACCAATGGTGGGGCACCGCGACGATGAGTCTCGTCCTTCCGTTCGCACTGTCGCTCGTCGTGGTCCTCTTTCTCGTGGCCATCATGGGTGGTATCGGTACGTTCGCATACGTCGCCGGTATGACCGCATTCAGCGTGCTGTTGGTCGTCGCGGCGGTCGCGATCATGGGCGTCGCCGTGGTTCGAGGGACCCGGCATCTGCATCGCAACCCGACCGCGATCGGGCGATTCGTCCTCCGATCCATACGAAACATCAGCCTCTACGACGCGTGCATCCTTCTGTTCCTCCTCGGGATCCATAGCAGCACGTCATCCATCGGTGGCCCACCGGCATCCACCAGTGTCGTCCTCGCGCTCGCCCTCGGCTGCTACTTCGCGACGATGGCCGCCCACCGCAGAATTCCCGGAACCTGATTCCACACCGCCTCGCGGTACGATCCACGCCATGCCGAGACGCATCGCCATCATCGATCTGGTCGGACTGTCGCCGGCCCTGATCGGCAAGCACACCCCGACCATCGCCTCCTTCGCCCGCGAGCGAGGCGGCGTCCGGACCATGCGGCCCACGCTGCCCGCGGTCACCACCAGCGTGCAGACGTCGATGCTCACCGGCGTGGGGCCGGCGGAACATGGCATCGTCGGCAACGGATGGATGGATCCCGAGACCCGCGAGGTCGCACTCTGGAAGCAGTCCGACGGCCTCGTCGAAGCCGAGCGCCTCTGGGACACGGCGCGCCGCCGGGACGAGTCGGTGACCTGCGCGAACATCTGCTGGTGGTACGCGATGCATACCAGCTGCGACGTCGTGGTGACGCCGCGACCGATCTACAAGGCCGACGGTCGGAAGCTGCCCGATTGCCTGACCCAGCCCGCGGATCTTCGCGACCGCCTGACCCGCTCCCTCGGGACGTTCCCGCTCTTCCGGTTCTGGGGACCCGCCGCGGACATCACGAGCACGCGATGGATCGCGGACGCGGCGATCAAGGTCGAGCGCGAGACGAGTCCGACCATCACCCTCGTCTATCTGCCGCACCTCGACTACGGCCTCCAGAAGCTCGGCCCCGACCATTCCGACATCCCCTACCAGTTGAAGGATCTGGACCACGAGGTGTCCCGACTGCTCGAGCACTTCCTCTCCCGTGGCGTCGAACCGATTCTGGTCAGCGAATACGGCATCGTTCCGGTGACCGACGCGGTCGCGCCGAATCGCGTCCTGCGCGACGCGGGACTCCTCTACTGGCGGGAGGAGCAGGGACGGGAGATGGTCGATCCGGGCACGAGCGGCGCCTTCGCGGTGGCCGACCACCAGGTCGCCCACGTCCGGCTCGGGCGCGACGGCAGGCGTCGGCGAGCGGAGATCGCAGATCTCCTCGCGAAGACCCCCGGTGTCTCGAAGGTCCTGGAGGGCGAGACCCGTGCCGAAGCCGGGCTCGATCACCCACGAGCCGGCGACCTCATCCTCGTGTCCGAGCGCGATCGCTGGTTCTGCCACGACTGGTGGCTCGACGACGCGAAGGCGCCCGACTACCAGCGAACCGTCGACATCCATCGCAAGCCCGGCTACGACCCGCGCGAGCTCTTCGTCGATCCCCGGATTCGCTTCCCGAAGATCGCGATCGGCGGAAGACTGCTCCGCCGCAAGCTCGGCTTCCGAACGTTGCTGGACGTGATTCCGACCGACACCGCGCTGGTCAGAGGATCGCACGGTCGGGTCGATCAGGGTCTGGGCTGGGACGCGGTCCTGATAGCCGAGGCCGCCGCCGAGATCGACGACGATTCGGACGGCCGGGTCTCCTGCACGAGGGTGCGGGACCTCGCGCTTCGAACGATGTTCGGATGAATCGACCGGCGTCGCGTCGACGCGATCAGCCCTGCGGCTTGGTCCGCATCGTCTGGAACGCCTTCAGAACCGGCTGTGGACCGATGTAGCTCGATCGATTCTTCGGGGTGTACTTACCGTTGGTCTCGTACGACCCCTTGATCGGCGTGTCCTCGGCGTCCAGGACGACGAGATTCGGAATGCCACCGCCGGCGTACATTCGCTTCACGTTGCCGGCCTTCTGAAGCGGTACGGCTGGGAACTCCATCTTGTACTTCGCCATGTACTTCCGCTGGGCGTCGGTCGAACGATCCGCGCCGACGAGGATCACCGCGAAGTCCTCGGCCTTCTCGTTCTCCTTCGCGAACTTCACGAGATCGGGCGTGAACATCCGACACGGCGGGCACCACCCCGCCGAGAAGTAGAGGAGCACGTACTTCTTGTCGGCCAGGAACGCCTTGGTACTGATGGTCGATCCATCGCTCTTCTCGAGCTTCGGTCCGATCATCGACACGAGCCGAGCGTGGGTGACCTTGTCCACCTTCTCCGAATCGACACTGGCCGGGACGGTCGGAGCCGACACAGCGGTCGCACCGTCCTGGGAAACGGGCGCGAAGGCGGTGGCGATTCCAAGGGCGAGACCGGTGAGTATCGAAGGCATGGTGGGACTCCTGGGCGGCGTCGAAGAGAGGTCAGTATGAAAGGATACGGCGGGAAGCGGTTCGTCAAACCGTCCATTCGTGATTTCGGCGCAGATGCCCTCCGCTCGCCCGGTGTGAACTCCATCAGACGGGTTCGACCACGTTCTCTGGACCGCGAACGCCACGCGGCGCTCGCGTCACCATCCCGATCTCCGGTTCGTTCCGTCCCCATTCGATCCAACGGCGCGTCGCGTCGAGCATGGTCTCGAGGTTAGGTGCGGTGCGAACCGCCTCCTTGAGCGGTTTGACGTGCCCCATCGACTTTCCGTACCAACTGATCCGCTGCCGCATCAGTTCGGCCGCGACCCTCGGATCCTGATGCTCGCCCGCGAGTTCGATGTGCCGATGGACGGCCTCGATCTTCTCGACCAGAGTCGGCTCCTGCATGCGCTCCTGGAACAGTGCGCGCTCCCTCTCGCACGAGATGCCCTCTTCGAGTCGAATCGCGGCATCAGCACGGCGGAAGAGCCAGGGGGTTCTGATCGCCGCCCTCGCAATCATGACGCCGGCGCATCCCGTCGTCTTCATGAGGCGGACGGCATCCTCGGGCTCGACCACGTCGCCGTTGCCGATGATCGGAATGCGATCGACCGCGGCGACCACGTCGCCGATGCCCTCCCAGTTCGCGCAGCCCTTGAACCGCTGGACGGTCGTCCGACCGTGGACGGTCACCAGGGCGACCCCGGCCCGTTCCAGGTCCCGCGCCAGACGAGGCCCGACGATCGAATCCTCGTCCCATCCGAGACGGATCTTCGCGGTGACCGGAACCCGTCCGCCGGCGTGGCGCTCGACCGCCGCGACGATTCGCTCAACGAGATCGACCGTGCTCGGGCAGTCCCGGAGCAGAAGCGATCCGCCATTCTTCTTGGCCACCTTGTCGACGGGGCATCCCATGTTGATGTCGACGATCGCAGCCCCGTGGTCGATCGCCCAGACCGCCGCCTCGGGAAGCGGATCGTGCGGAGCGCCGTAAAGCTGCATGCCGAAGGGCTCGTC